>JAYEKW010000045.1:6728-18599 GCA_034716895.1 Candidatus Neomarinimicrobiota bacterium | reverse complement strand
AAGCCCTTAGCTGCCAACACCTGAGTGATTGCTGCTGTTAATGTGGTTTTACCATGATCAACGTGACCGATCGTTCCGACGTTCACGTGTGGTTTGGTACGTTCAAATTTTTGTTTTGCCATTTTTTTAACTCCTCCGTATCGCTTACCTGTTTTCAAAGTTATATGGGGATACTTGGGCTCGAGAGCGGATTTGAACCGCTGACCCCCTCCTTACCAAGGAGGTGCTCTACCAACTGAGCTACCCGAGCAATTGACATAAAAAAAGCCCTGGTCTTTAGGGCAATTTACTGTCAAGTCGAGCGGGTGATGAGGATCGAACTCACATAACCAGCTTGGAAGGCTGGTGTTCTACCATTGAACTACACCCACTGGGTTCAGACAGCAATATTTTTAAAATTGCCTCCCCATAGTTATAAAAAAGCGTGGGCCGAGATGGATTTGAACCACCGTACTCGTTTGAGAGCAGATTTACAGTCTGCCGCCTTTAACCACTCGGCCATCGACCCAAAAAATCAATGTCATGCCAAAGCTGCATTTGTGCAACTAGTTCTTGTCATGGCATTAGTGCTCGAGCCAAGGAAGGGACTCGAACCCCCGACCGGCGGTTTACAAAACCGCTGCTCTACCAACTGAGCTACCTTGGCCGTTTTATCGAAAAGCTCGAGAATATAGATGCTGATTCACTGGACGCAAGAAATATTGAGGAAGATAATTGGAACTTTATTTCGTGTATTCCCACGATTGAAATCCCAAGCTACCCCACCTGTATGTTGGCCCTGATTTCCATCGATTTCGGGGGGTTGTAGAGACACAATGCATTGCGTCTCTACGAATAAAAATTTATTTCATTTTCCATTCGGTGCCATCAGAAGTGTCGATCAATTCCACACCCATGCCAGCCAATTCATCCCGGATGGCATCACTTGTTGTAAAATCTTTATTGATCCGAGCCGTTTTTCGTTCCGTGATCTTAGCCTCAATGAACGCTACATCTATCTTTTGATCCAAACCACGGTTGCTGAGTTTGTCGAAGTGCTCCATATCTAGAATTCCCAAAACGTGATCAAATTTATCCATGAGCGTAAGGATGACCTGGGCACCCGCTGCGCTTAGATCGCCTTGATCCATGACCCGGTTCCCCCAGCGGACCAATTCGAAAATTGCCGCCAAACCTCCCGAGATATTCAGGTCATTATCCATCGATCTGGTAAACTGCTGCTCAGCAGCCACAACTTCCTCGGTCGCCAACTCTGTGCCCGCCCCTCCATAGTCAACCAACTTGCTCTTGAACTCCCGCAGTCGATTCACAGACTTCTGGGCTTCCTCAAGCCGTTTTACTGAGAAATTCAACTTTTGACGATAATGAGTGGTAGTCAGCATCCAACGGATAGCCTCGGCATGGTATCCCTGATCCAATAGATCTCTCAGGGTATAAAAGTTGTTCAAGGATTTGGACATCTTCCTGTTTTCCACCAGCAAATATTCTGAGTGCAACCAGTAGTTAACAAATTCTTGCCCTGTCGCACAGACACTCTGAGCGATCTCGTTCTCATGATGGGGGAAAATATTATCAACGCCACCACAATGGATATCAAAGTGATCCCCCAGCAATTCAGTGGACATGACTGAACATTCAATATGCCAGCCCGGACGACCCTTTCCCCAGGGTGATTCCCACTGAACCTCTCCATCCTCGGGTTTATAGCCTTTCCACAAGGCAAAATCCCGGGCACCCTCTTTTTCATAACTGTCATCCGTGACCCGTGACCCGCTAACCATTTCCTCAGGATTCAGATGAGCCAGTTTCCCATATTCACTGTATTTTGCAATATTGAAGTAAACGCTGCCGTCTTCCGTTTGGTAAGCGTAGCCCTTTTCTTCCAGACTCTTGACCATATCAATCATCTCAGATACAAACCGGGTAGCTTCCGGGTATTTATGGGCTGGCTGAATATTCAGGGTTTTCAGGTCAGCATGGAAAGCCGCCTTGAACTCGTCCGTTAGCTCGGTGAGCGAGATGCCTCTTTCACGACTACGCCGGATAGTATTATCATCCACATCTGTCAGATTCATGGCCTGGATCACATCATAACCCCGAAACTCCAGATATCGCCGTAGTAAATCTTCAAATACAAAAGTGCGATAGTTGCCAATATGGGCAAAATCATAGACCGTGGGTCCACAGGTGTACATCCTGACTTTGTTCTCATCGATAGCTGTGAATAATTCCTTTTTGCGACTGAGCGTGTTGTAAAACTGGATACTCATTTAATTGACCTATATATATTTTCTTAAACTTTGTTTGAGAATTTCATCAATAAGCTCTGGAAATGACAACTTGAAGGCTTTTGCCCCCATAGGAAGCAGCGAGGTTTCAGTCATTCCGGGGAGCGTGTTAATCTCCAGGCACCAGGGTTCACCAGCAGGGTCAAGACGGAAGTCGACCCGCCCATAAACCTGTACCCCGACTGCCTGCATAGCCTGCCTGGCAAGATATTGGATCTGTTTTGTCAATGCTTCATCCAATTTAGCGGGACACTCATAGCGACTCATTCCTTTGGTATATTTTGACTCATAATCATATAACTCATGGCCAGGGAATATCTCAACAATGGGATAAACCTGATTACCGACAACGCCAACCGTTAGCTCCCGACCAGGTATAAATGACTCGAATATTAATCGACTGAATACCCCAGAGTTTTTCCTGGCTTTGATCATATCCTCTGGATTTTTGCAGATTGACAGGCCGATGGTTGAACCCTCATTATCTGGTTTAATTACCAGGGGTAACTCAAGGCGAGTTACCGGTAAATCCTTATGTGGTTCGTGTAACAACAACTCCCAATCGGCTGTGGGGATACCGTGGGTTTGAAAAAGTCGCTTGGAGGAATCTTTTGAAAAGGCAAGCATGCTATCCACAGCCCCAGCTCCTGTGTATGGTATTTGATACGCATCGAGCATGGACTGAAGTAAGCCATCCTCCCCGGCTCGGCCATGAAATCCCAATAATACAATATCAAATGAATCGTTCCAGGCTTTGGTTACATCCAATTCTCGTTTCAATTCGACATGTTTAAACTCATAACCCAGCTCTTGCAAAGCTCGACTCATAGCAGTTGTAGATTTAAGCGAAACCTCTCGCTCATGTGAACTGCCTCCACCTGCTAATAATACTTTCATTACTATTTCCTGACAGCCAAAAGGTTACTTTAATCGTGAGAACAATTGCAATCCTCTTCCTCAGAAGACCCCAATCCTTCATATAAATTTCCCAACATGCCCCGTGGTCCAATCCTAAATAATGAACCTGCAAATAGAGCTAATAACATAGCACCAGCTAAATAGTTTATCCAGGAGTGATCATCCAAATGCTGTGCATCAACTGTCATATGGGCAGAATCTCCCATCAACAGGTTAACTGCTAGTCCCACAATTATGGTCAAGCCTATGATCACAACCGGGAAGATAATAGCTACTCTTCCACCATGTAGATTTTTCATTACCCCTAGGGTGGTAATGTTTGTGGCTGGCCCTGTGATTAGAAAAGCTAGAACGGCTCCGGCTGAAACTCCGTTCATCAACATAACTGCTGCAATAGGGGTTGCCCCAGTAGCGCAAACATAAAGCGGCATCCCGATGACTGCCATGATCAGGATATCTGTTCCGACCCCAAATGAACTCCAATCAATTTTTGAGAGAAAAGGATCAGTAATGGCAGCAATGATCAAGCCTATAAGCACCCAGGGTCCCAGATGGTCAATGAGGTCATGATTCAGGGTTGACCAGAACCGTTTCCAGGGGTTTGACGTTGATTTTATTGCCTTGGTCTCGATCATCGGTAATTCGGGTGATCGCTTAGCTGGAACCAGTAAATCCATGATATAACCTGTGAACCAGGCGATCAATACAGCTGCAACCAGACGCGCCAGGGTCATTTTCCACCCCAGCAAAGGAACTGAGATCATGAGAGCATCGATCCCCAATTCCGGAGTTGCCACCAGGAAGGCCATACCAGCACCAACGGAAACCCCCCGTCGGATCAAGCTATGATACAGTGGGACAACCCCACAGGAACAGATCGGCAGGGGTAAACCAAAGAGCATACCTTTGCCTACGCGAACTGCTCTATTATTAGAATGGAGCCAGGTAATTCCCGCTTCGGGTATAAAATTCTGGATACTGGCAGCTATGACAAATCCCAGTAATAGTGCAGGGGAACTTTTCAAGAATAATGAATAGGTCAACAGGGCGGTCGATCCAACGGAATGGTCATGGGGTAAACCACCTCCCAGCGGTAAAGCAAAGAGCAAAGCTGCTCCGACCAAAGCGCCAACTGCAGCTGGGAGTGGCTTTTGATTATTCACGTGCTCGTGTTCATGGCTGGATTGAGCATGATTCTGACCATGCAGATGTCGGTGAAAAAGGACATGCAGCAAAGAACCGGTTACCAGAGCTTGAAAATAGGTAATGAAAGTTGAATTGATCACACCCAACTCGGTACTGCCCAGATTGAAACCAGCTATGGTAGAAATGCTCATGAGCGCCAGAACACCCAGGATCACTTTAATAGTGGTAAATGGCTTCAAAGCCCACCAGATAAGCAGACCAACAGGTAAGCGATGTAGAATAACGGCGTAGGCCAAGGCCTGGCCAGCGCCGCGTTCCAGCGAAGCATTGGATAAAGCGACCCCGTCCAAGAGCGTATGAACCAGGATCCCGCTAAGAGCCAGAGCTAGCACACCCCCATGGGTTGCTCGCTCATAACTATGGAAAGCACGCTCAGCCAAATAGGGCAACAATGCCCCAATAACGACCATAAGCAAGGCCATGCCCCCGATCTCCATGACTGCTTCCGGTAACAGGTGAGTAACTGCGATCCCCCCGATGGAAACCAGGATAAACCCATCCAGAAAACGGTTGACACCTGGTTGTTGTTCGAAAAGTCTGGCTACAAATGGGCCGACCAGAAGGGCGAAAACAGAAATTACTAAAAGGGTCATTCGCCTGTGGTTTCTGCTGATCTATTTTGAGTATATCCCAGGTACCAGACCATACCAGCTGCCAGCATCATGGCGAAACAAAGCATTTGACCCATACTGAAATTTAAGAAAACAAATCCCAGATGAGCATCGGGTTGCCTGAAGTATTCAACGAAGAAGCGTACAAACCCGTATCCAAAAATATACAACCCTGAAATAAAGCCGGGAAAAGGCGACTTCTTGCGAAAGACCCAGACAAAGGCAAATACAACAAGACCTTCGAAAAATGCTTCATACAGTTGTGAAGGATGTCGCAACAGTCCGTCCCGGGCATGGGGAAAGTACATGCCGATCCAACTCTCGGTGATCCGGCCATATAATTCACCATTGATGAAATTTCCGATCCGACCAAAAGTGAACCCCAGCGGAATCCCCACCATGAGCAGATCTGTGAGCTCAAAATATTTCATTTTATGCTTACGGGCATATAGCCAGAGAGCGATCGCTACACCTGAAATACCCCCATGATATGACATGCCGGATATGCCGGTAAAGCGCCAGCTCCCATTGATTTTGGCAACTGGGGAAATGATCCTGATGGGATCCTGCATAAGATCAGCAAATCCATAAAAAAGAACATAACCCAACCGTCCCCCCAGAATAACGCCAATGATACCCCACATAATCGCATCCGCCACAAAATCTGCCGTATAGGGTAATTTTTCATCCTTGATGCGATACTTAGCCACCAGATAAGCCGTTGCAAAAGCAGCGATATACATCATTCCGTACCAGCGTAGCGGGAAATTACCAATACTAAAGATAACTGGATCCATCAGCGATGGCAGATGCTGCCACCATTCTACAAAACTATTCAACAGATCAACTCCTGATTCAAATATTTCATTGGCGCAAAAATAGGCAAAACCTTATCCATACCAAGGAAAAGCACGCTCACAACCTTATTCCCCGTTAAACAAACGCACATCCAGAGCAACTGGTTCCACAGCACCTGCGTGTAAAGCATTAAAGTCTGGATGGTGGGGGTTAACCAAATAATTATTTTCTTCGTTGACAATCACACTGGGCAGTTGCAAAACCAGCGATCGCTGCGACCTCAGCCATAGGTCACCAATTTCTTGCAGCTCAAATCCAGGAAAAGGGGCGGCCCACTTCTCTGGTAATTCAGCAGCTGAAACGCGGTAAACCTGTGCTTCTGAAATGGTTAGGGATATCTTAGAATAACTTGCCAGAACTTGCTTTCGTTCGGTGTGAACCAGTATTTCCAGAATGGCAAGTGACAGATGCTGGGCGCAATAGATCACCGGATAGCCAGGACTGGTCCAGCGCCCGCCATATAAACGAGCGCCTTCACCCGATAGTCCTAAATGAGCATAACGATTGTTAATGACCCTCCAGATCGACAAGGTCACAGGGGAATACCATGCTCCAGGCGACCGATAATTATTTCTACCTCTCGGGCGCCAAGCTCCGTACTGGCAAATTCAAGAGGTGATGAGCCTCCCAGTGCTTGAAGTGGCTTTGCAAACCATTCGCGGGCGATGATATAATTACCATCAAAGAGAGCGACAACGTGTGCAAATACCCGGGCTGCCCGCAAAAGGCGATCGGATTCATCGGGATGGAGCACCCCCTCCTTTTTGCGACGTTGCAAGGTACGCAATGGCAGTTGGAGTAAATTGAGTAACTCATCTTTGGGAAGCCCCAGGTTGACCGCAAAATGCTCAAACGCCTCAAAAGCTAACCCCTCTTGTAGAACACCTACTAAAGCAGGGGTCTCATAATCACGTAGCCCTACCAGGCTTACATACTTATTCCCCATGGATTCACTAACCCTGAGCTGCTCCCTGAAAACTTCCTGATCTTCTGTTGTCGGATAATCAACCATGTAACCTCCAAATAGCACCAATTACGCCATCTGACGTTAATATATGCGCCATTTGCCACTTTACTAGGATTTTTACAAAAAAAGAGACCACTTTGCAGCAGTCTCTTCTTATCATTTTTTGTGCAGTATTCAGTTAAAACTTGAACCCTTCCGGGAGCTCTGCTGCAGCAGTACCTTGAGGAACCCATGAAAGATCCATGATGGTGTACGTAGGATTCTTCGTCTGAAAGATGGGCACCACTTTCATACCTATCTTTGGCTCACCGATGGAGAGATAACCCATGAGGATCGTGGACACACCTTCAAACTCCACGTTTACAAAACGGATCGGCTTTTCAAGTGTATTGAATGCGCCTGTACGTTCCGTGATCATGAAGGTATGAACAGTAGCTCCCTTACGAGCCAATTCTGTGAGATCCACTTCCTCACAACGCATGAGGCAATCGGGACAATGGATCCGGTATGGAATATAGATGGATCCATGGGTTTCACATTTGGGATTGGCACACTTGGTGCCCAGTAATTTCTGCTTGCTCAGACCTTCGAAAAAAGGTGCTTCTCCCCCGTAGGTATGAATGTGGGTCATATCAGCAGGATTAGTAACCCCAACTAGTTTCCCACTCTCATCTCTGATAGGAGAATTTGGATAACCATAGTGGAAATTTCCACTGACACGATAGCGACCATTTTCGACCTTGACAGATCCTCTATTCTCAACACTCATCTTAGCCCTTCCTTTCCAACCGATGGTCCGGGTGCACCAGCACCGTTGCGGTAACGTGGGAACCCACACCGGCATGACTGATGGCCAGGGCTCGCTTGGCACCTTTTACCTGTAGATCAGTCCAATCATCGGGTTTGGTTCGATTAAAGCGTTTCCATTTGGCTTCATCACCGTGCATTTCAGCCCAGCGACCCCACAGATGTTGAGCGATCTCAACCACCTGCATGATCCCGGTTGCACCGACAGCATGCATATTGCCAATGAGTCCACCTGAGAGGTTTGCCGGCAATTTACCCGGTTTTCCTGTGAGAGGATTGGTATGATAGCACTCACCAGATTCCACATACTTGCGGCCTTCACCATAAGGTTTGATGCCAATATCTTCATAGGTTTGAATATCACTTATTGTAAAAGCATCGTGGAGCTCAACCAGATCCAGATCTTCCATGGGATCAACGATACCAGCCATACCATAAGCATAATAGGCGGCCATGCGAGCGGCCAGAAAACCAGTAAAACCAGGATAACGATCACCACCTGGAAAACGTTTCCCCAGATCCTTGTATTGATCGGCAGTTTCATTGGGCAGTAATGGAATATCCATATCCCGACGATCAGCCACTCTCAGAGTATGGGTACCGGCGGATGAATAGATCAACAGCGGATTGTCAGTTAACTCGTAGGCAGTCTTCTTGTCCGCCAGGATCACACAGGATGCTCCCACACTCATCAAACAACAATCCAAAGCCCGCAGAGGGTTCGCTACGATGGGCGAATTGAGAACATCTTCCACGGTGATCTTCATGGGGCTCTGGGCATGGGGATTCATCCGGGCGTAGCCCTTGTTCTTCACGGCAATCTCAGCCAATGTCCTTCTGAATGAGTCTTCCTGCTTACCAAAAACCTGCCAGTATTTCTGAGCCATTACCGCGTAGTAACCAGTATAGATGTGCCCCATGGGGGTTTCCCAATCCTTATCCGCGGCAGAAGCAATCAGATGATTTCCTTCATCAGTAGGCACTTCATCCATGCGCTCCCAACCCATGGCCAGGGCAGTATCTGAATAGCCTGAGGCAACGGCTTTATAAGCTTCCCAGATTGTGGAACCACCGGTGGCACCCCCTGTTTTGACTCCAATATTTCCCAGAGGATCCAATCCCAGACGATCATGAATAACAGACTCACCCAGTAATTGATCACCAAAATGGTCAGCAAAATGACCATAGTAGCAGCTATGAATATATTTTTTCAACTCTTCAGGAGTTTTGTTGATAAATTCGGCAGCTTCTATAAATGAATCAATAACCAGCTCTTCTGTCCGCTTTTCCGGGATAGCTCTGTCAAACTTTGACATCCCTCCGGTTACCAGATAAACATCTTTGCTCATCTGGGGAATTTTAAGCTGCTGTTTACTAAACTTGATCATGCTTTTCTCCCATATTTAGGTTTTGCGAAAGATTTCCGACCAAAGTTATACTCCGACCGATTTCCCATGCATTGGACTATTTATGAATGTTCAAAAAAAATATTTGATAGCGATTGTAAAGTAATAAACACAAACGGAATCCAAAATGGAATCGGCATGTGACAAACTTATTATGAATTAAAAAGGCGCAGTTTTTACACTACGCCTTTAAAATCTGATTCAGGTTTTGAGTCGTTTAGTACAAATACCCCAAACCAATGTATAAACCGGATGTTCCATCTTGAGGTTCGGAGGCATAACCCTGATCGACTGCAATAATGAAGTTCTCGTTGAGTACAATTCTGAGTCCGCCACCAAAAGCAACATGCAAACCCTCATCGGCAGCCATGGGCAGCGTCTGTCCATCAACCTCATAAGGTGTGATCACTTGACCAAAATCTCCAAAACCATTCAAGGCGAGATACAGATTCTGTCCACCAACAACGGTCCTGAAAAACTTCCAACGTACTTCCATATTTGCCATGACAATAGCATTGCCAACAATACGATTTTTAAGAATACCACGGAGTGATTTAGAACCTCCCAACCCTTCCGTGACCTTGTAGCTGCTCTGGTAATAAGGCAGCATGAAGAAGGGTATGTCTCCAAAATTCTGCTGATAGCCCAAACGATAAGCAAAAGAAAGATCATTCTCCATGAGGGTGAAATACTGACGATGCGTAGCAGTTAAAGTTGAAAAATCAAAATCGCTTCCCAAAAAACCAGGATAAGTTGTGAACAAAGCTTCAGTCCAGATACCACTCATGGGATTAGGCTCATTATCACGCGTATCATAAACCAGACCCAACTTGATATAGGGAGTGAGTCCGCCATCTGCTTCCTCAACACCAATATACCCTGCAGTAACATATTCATCGTACAAAGCGGGAACATCAGGCAATTTATCAGCATCTTCCTGATCTTCATTCAGCACATCGATATCAACAGGAGCGACCTCTGAACTGATATAGCCAAATCCAGCAATGGCTCGTAGGTTTTCGCTCAAAACACTTTTCTGGAAATCGGCAGTCAACCGCAAAGTGTTTCTTTCATGACGGTAATACATACGCGTTTTGTAATTGCTTGAATCACCCACTTCAAAACCAGGGATATAGTTCGCTTCATAGCCATTAAAACCATAGAAAGGCAGAGCCTGTTCTGTTAGATAACCTGCATAAGCTGTAATGCGTATATCGTGAGGTAAAAGATATTTTGAGTCGAAGAAGAGTTCATTGGCACCACTCCCCTTGGTAGTACGGGTCCAGGTTGGTTTGATGGTATAATCATAGTCCGGTGAATGCGACCCATCACCATAATTGTAGGCTTCAAACACAATTCCATAAAGAAAACCAGTATCTGAGTTATAAGCGACAGCCGGTACGCCACCGAAGCCCCAGCCAGTCTTGGCTTCCTGACCAAAAGTAAAAGCCACACTCAAAATAAGTAACACCAATAATATTTTACGACTCATTCTACGCTCCTCACACCTGTTCTGTTAACTATCCAACAAACTTTCCAAACGCCAGCTCATCTCCCTGACAAAGTCTTTGTCCGGATCAAAGCCCACGATCTTGTAACGGATTTTTCCTGATGGCCCTATTATAAACAAACTTGGGATGCCTTCCACCCCAAATTTTGTAGCACTTTCACCGGCATAGGCCACGGGAAAGGTAAATCCCAATTCCTGAATAAAGGGTTTGACCTTATCCAGCTCACGATCAGTTGATGCTGCAATAAACGCAACTCTGGAATTGTCTTTATGGAGATCATAAAATGCCTGAAATTCAGGTAGCTCCCGGCGACAAGGGCTACACCAGGTCGCCCAGAAGTCTACAAATAATACCTTACCCAGCATGCTGGAATTGGTGTATGAACCACCTGAAAAATCAGTGAAATCAAATTCCGGAGCATCATTGAAGAAGGCTTCTCCAAGCACCTCTTCCTTGCGACTTTCCAGTAGGCTCTCCTGGAGATCATTAAAAAATGCCGTAACATCCTGCCCTGGATTGAGCGTTGCATATACTTCCTTGACCTTATTAATGATCATCACCTGGTTGGGAGAATGTCTCAGGGCAGTGATGAAATCCTCCAGGGCTCCCTGAAGATCACCTCTGGACTCAAGTATCAGTCCCCGCCGGAGTAAGGTTTCGGGTTGTTCAAAATATTCCAACGCTGTATTGTATGCTTCCAGGGCTTTATCCAGCTCATCCATCCCCTCAAAAACACTGGCCTGGGTATCATAGATCATGGCTCCCAGCTCATTTCTCCACTGCAAACCCACTTCATGCTTCTTAAACTTATTGATGGTAAATTCCATCACACCGGGAGCTTTCTTAAAAAGCAGCATTTGATCTGCCATGATCCAGGCCAGCCTGTTTCCAAAAGCGATCTGATCAGTTAATTCCAAAGCACCGTTTTCAGGATATTGCTTCAAATATTCAAAAAGAATATCAAATCGTTTTTCATCCTGTTCCATGAGTGAACGCTCGGCGGCCTGCACCATGATCATTCCGGCAGCATACTCTTCAGGATAGTTCATACTCATTTCCAGAGCAAACTCCATCCAGGGTTCGTAATCCATTTCCGTGGCCATTGTATCAACCAGCATTTTATATCTTTCAGTCGATATCTCAGCTTCCTTCTCACAAAAGCTCAAACTGAGTGCGACTGCGATCATCACAGTTAACATCAAGATCTTTTTCATCATTCCCTCTTTTCTATCCTTAACCTTCATTTTCTACCAATCTTCACCTATCGGCTACGCCAGGCAAGTTTTTCTATTCTCTATT
>JAYEKW010000045.1:0-6628 GCA_034716895.1 Candidatus Neomarinimicrobiota bacterium | reverse complement strand
TCTATTTTCTATTTTCCATTTTCCATTTTCCATTTTCTATCTTAAATCTTAAAAAGTACTCAAAAACAGTAGAAACCATCCAGGATTTTCCTGATCTATCCACAAACCCTACATGTCCTCCTTGATCTGTTAGAACTGATTGAACCATATCTGACTGCGCGGCTCCATTCGGCATGGACTCTTCTGGAATAAATGGATCATCCCGGGAAGCCAGATAAAGTGAGGGAATTGCAATGTCATGCAAACATTTTATGGCACTCATCTCCTGATAATAATGGGCTGCATCCCTGAACCCATGCAATGGCGCAGTGGCTGCATTGTCAAGATCCCAGAAGCTGCGGGCTGCGGCCAGATCGCCAGCCAGATCCTGGCTCCCAATGATATCCGCCTTAGCCTGAACCTTTTTTAAAAGACTATTTCTGAATTTGAGAACATACAAGCGATTAAATCCGGTCTGCATGTAGTCAGCAGAGGCTTTCAGATCCAGAGGTGTGGAGATCATGGCGGCTGCCTTCACGTGTTTCCGAGCTTGTCCTTTTGCCAGGTAATGAGCTACCTGACTGCCACCCAGAGAGATGCCAGCAAGATACTGCTCATCTGAAATGCCCCTTCGAGGAAGCAACTCATCGATAAAATATTCAATATCCTGATAAAACCCGGCATGATAGAAATTTCGGCGACGGTTGAGCAATCCCCCACAACTGCGCATGTGCAAAACAACCCCATTCCAACCCAGTTTGTGACAGGCGTTCATCAACAGACGCGCATAATTACTCTCAGAACTGCCCTCCATCCCATGCACCAGGATAAATAACGGCTGTCCCTCTTCCCCATCCAGCCAATCCGCTGCGATAACATCATGATCTGGCAAATCAATTATTTCCCGACGATACGCTGGCAGCGGAGCAAACATCAGCAGGGAAGCATAGATCGTTTGAAAATGGGGATTGGGAAGCCAGACTGCAGGTTCATATTTAGCTGGGTAAAATTCATTCATTGCCGCGAAAATACTCCTGTCATGCCCTGAGACAACCACGTAAATGGGGTACCAGCCTGACCGTCCTTAGAAACAAGACCCAGCAATCCCTTTTCTCAGCGTGATTCTTAGCTATCTTTTTTCCATGCAAGTCGGCATAACTTTTCTAACCCTCATACTGCTCCTGGCAAACCCGGTATTCCCCTGTCGTATGTTGGGAGTAATAGCCCTGCCAGGCGAATCACTGGGTGGGCTGGATTCACTGCATAATTTTCATCCCTATCTACTTGAAGAGCTAGAGGAACTCCGGCTTCAGGGTGGTTCGGGCAGCTGGCCCTATAATAACAGGGACGGTTGGGCCATGACCAGTTTCTCTACATCTGAAAGCGCGATCCAGGTGCAAGCGGTTCGTTCAGAGATGAGCGCATTCGATGATGAGATGTATTACCAGCAAGCCTTCACAGTGCTTAGTCCGGAAATGATATCGATACTGATGGGACACTTGCGTCAATCCACATCGGGCGCTGAAGGTATTCAAAATCCTCATCCTTTT
Organism: Candidatus Neomarinimicrobiota bacterium; assembly: GCA_034716895.1. NCBI lineage: Bacteria > Pseudomonadati > Fidelibacterota > Fidelibacterota bacterium. The sequence continues at coordinate 5,099 of JAYEKW010000045.1, read as the reverse complement.
ATATTTACTGATTCAACCGGTCAACATTTCAGTTTTGCGCACAATGGTGACATGGATAAAGATGAGTTAAGGGTGCTTGTCGGCAATGATTGGCTTGAAGATCATCCACCCCAGACTTACGGTGAAGGTCCCTGGGATGGTGATGGTTGGGATGCAGTTGTAGATTCAGAACTATTCTTTTTCTGGATCATGAAAAATATTGAGGAATGGGGCAATATCGAGATCGGGATCCAACAAGCCTTGATCATCCTGGAAAATGAAGCACCTGGTGAGATAAAGAACTTTCTCTTTACTGATGGTGTTGATCTATATGGGTATCGGAGTTCACCTGCAGCAGATATTTGTTATTTTGATGGCAGTAATGAACTGGAGCCACCCTGGTACCTCGAGCTCAGTAATCATCGGGCGATCATGAGTACCCCTCCACCCACAGGCGATCTGGCTCTGATTCCCTGGATCGAACTGTCCAACAAATATCTGGTTATTCTTAAGGCCGATGGCAGTACTGAAGTGCTAGATGTACTGGATCTAAGTGAAATTCCTGAATCCGATAACATTCCGACTCGATCTGAGCTGATCAAAGCCTACCCGAATCCCTTTAATGGGTCAACCATCATTCCGGCACAATTGGATCATACAGGAGATCTGGAATTAGCTATTTACAATACACTGGGGCAGGTCGTATTTCAGACAACCCTGTTTAACGCACAAGCCGGGTCACACCGGTTACGCTGGAAGGGTCAGGATGACCAGGGCAGGCAGGTAGAGTCCGGAACCTATTTCTTTACTGTTTCAGGAAGTCAACAGACCTCAAATGGCAAATTATTACTATTAAAATAGATCGTTCGATTAAAAAGACTGTCACTCAGAATCCGGTAAAGTCAACTTACCACCCTTCTTCGATACGATCTTCGCTACACTCAGATCACTCAGGGTTCGGAAACGCTCACTAACTCAAATATTCATCCACAGCCCGTTTTACATCAAATATTTCGTCATGCTGCAATCGATATGTTTTATGAATGTAGTCATTATCACTGTTGATATCATACTGTTTTGCGTACTGGTCACCATTTTTGATAATATCTTTTAGAGCGGCCACGAGAGCTTCAACATCCTGATGAGTCGAGTACAAACCAAAACTAGCCCTTACCATCCCTGCTTTACGCATAAACTCAGGACTCATGTCACCAAAATTAATGATCCCAAAGACTTCCTCCAGATCATCAGACATCATTTCCTTAACATAAGGATGAGCACAAAAACACTGATTCCGGACTGCAATATTAAAATAATCATTTAGGATAGCCGCTACCAATCCATGATCCAGACCTTGAACATTAAAGGAAATTGAGGCAGCCCGAGGACATGCTTCCGTATCGGTACCCCCATATACTGTTATCTCAGGGATCTGCCCCATGACTGTCAGGGCACCAGTCAGAACTTCATCCTCCTCCTTAAATAGAGTCTTCATTCCAATACGATCCAAGATCTCGATGGTTGTGGCCAGAGCAATAGCACCAGGGATATTGGGAGTACCAGCCTCTTCCCGATCCGGGAACTCACTTTTAACCTGATAACGTTTCTCCAAAACCCGCTCAACCATCCCGCCGCCTACTTCTTCCGGCTCAATTTTACTCAGATGATCCATCCGGGCAATCACCACTCCGGGAGAACCTGGTGTATAGGTTTTGTGACCAGAAAAAACGAAGGCATCGATACTGGCTTCAGGATCTTCAGCATGAAATAGCCGAGTTGGCAAATGAGCAGCACTCTGGGCACCATCGATCATGATCAAAGCGCCATATTGATGAGCCAATCGAGCGATTTTATGAATGGGATTGATAATACCGGTCACATTACTCACAGCCGTTATAGATACATAGTTAATGCGACCCTGACCTTTTTTCAAGGCTGATTCAAGCTCGGGCAGACTGATACACATTTTATTTTCATTCAGGCCGGTTACCGGAACGTGGATCACCTTCCGCATGTGTTTACGGTGAGGCAGATCATTTGAATGATGCTCCATGATCGAGATGATAGCCGTGTCCTTATCAGGTTGGAGATCCCTGAACACACGAGCCAGGCGATTGATCCCTGAGGTAGTACCAGCACCAGTAAAGAAACAGGTGTAGATATCCGGATCCGCACCTAAAAAAGACAGGATTCGCTCGTGAGCCCAATCGTATGCTGCCGTTGAAATATGGGCGCTATGGTGAAGTTTACTATGGGTATTGGAATAATGAGTCAAAAAGTCATCCGTAATTCTGGCTGCAGGACGCAGCATGAGTGAACTGGCTGTAGAATCCAGGTAAATGCGCGGTGTTGTTTTACCGGTGACATTCTTATAGGGGGTATCGATCCCGATAAAATCCGAGCGGATCTTTTGCAATAGTGCTTTACCGATAACCGGGTCTCCAGATGATCGCATACTCTAACTCCAAACTGTTTGAAAAAATGATCTGATTGGTCATATCATGGCGTGAATATAAACTGTGTTCCAGTTTAACAAATAATACAGTTGTGTCTCAGCCACTTGAAATGATAGAGGCCATCTACAGATGGCCTCTGGTAAAGTGGATATTTGAAAATGATTACTTAAGTAGCATCATTTTTACGACTAATCGCTGCCACCTTAATAGTACCCCAGCAAAGGACATTGGTTTCGCGCGACTATCTGCCGCCAGTTTAATTGTTTGCTAGATCACCCGGAGCTTGCCAATTGCTTTCGCTCTTGGCGGCTCTCCATCAGGGAGTACAAGACTGGCACCACGATCAGGGTTAAAAATGAGGATATAGCCAACCCAAAGATCAAACTCACAGCCAGAGGTCTCCAGTACTCGGCACCACCAGCCAAATTCAAACTCAACGGGATCATACCGGCCAGAGTAGTCACCGTGGTCAGGATAATGGGGCGTAAACGATTCCGACCGGCTTTGATCAAAGCTTCCCGAACCTGCATACCTCCGCGTCTCAAATTATTTACATAGGCCATCAGCACAATGGCATCATTCACCACCACCCCCATGAGAGCTACCACTCCAAAGAAAGCCATAATTCCAAAAGGCACGCGGGTAACCATGAGACCAAATACAACTCCGATGAATGAAAGAGGAATAGCCAGAGCAATGATGAAGGGCTGTTTTACCGATTGGAATTGGGCACTCAGGATGATCATGATTACAATAAATCCAATCATCATGGAGCGTCCGAGACTGGAAAATGACTTCATGGCTTCATCCTCAATACCGCCATACTCAACGGTAACACCACCCGGTACTGCCAGAGTGGCTAAATAGGGATTCATATGACGACGAATATCCGTGGCATCAATACCCTTGGCCAGATCGCAGGAAACCGATATGTTTCGCTTGAAATCCTTATGCTTGATCAGAGTTTCGCTACTTCCCAACACAAGAGAGGCTACATTTTCAAAAGGAATCATCTTACCCATCTGGTTCATGATATTCAGGTTACGAATAGCATCAACAGCATCATCCCCTTCGGTGGCCAAGCGCACAACTACCGGGATGTCATCCAGCCCATCAGAATAGGTGGTGGCTTCCAGACCGATCATGGCTGCAGCCAGCGTGTTGCTGATCTCCTGGCTGGAAAGTCCATAGCTGGCTGCCCGATCATGATCAACATGGGCTTGAAATTCAGTTCGACGCACTCCCAGACTGGATTTCACATTCAATGCACCCTCAATGGTGGCCATATCACGCTTGACTTGTTCCGCCACAAAACCGATTGCTTCCAGATCATCACCACTGATATCGATGATCACGTTGCTGGAAACTGGCGGGCCTTCCTGAATGGGCTGAATAGTAAAATCCACCCCTGGTATTCGGGAAAGGTCAGCATCCATGACCGCAATCAATTCTTCAACTGATAGCTCGCGCTCTTCATTGCCCACCAAATCAACATTTATTTGACCGATCTCAGATCCTTTGCCACCCCCTTGAGCAATACGCACATTTTGAACCCCGCTTTCCCCAACAGTGGATACAAAGCGATCCACTTCGGCAAAGGTCTGCAAATAGGTTTCAAGATCTTTGATTACCGCATCTGTGTAATCCAACTGACTCCCGGCTGGCGTTTTTACATCGATTATAATCCTGGGTTTGGGTACTTTTGGAAAGATCTGCAATTTCACCAACTTCGTGTCACTCAGCGCAGATATTCCCACAACCGCAATGGACATAAAGAATACAACGGTAATACCAAATACAACTGTCCAGCGATGCCGTAACGCCCAACCGACCAAACGGGTATAGAAGCGTTTACCACTCCACTCCCCGCTAAGCATCCCCGCTCTTTTGGTCACCACCATTAATTTCGATGCCAGAACTGGAATGAGAAAATGATCGGCCAAAAAGGCTCCAACCAACGTAAAAATGACAACTTTTGGAATGACTGAAAGGAACTGCCCCATGGTACCTGCCATGTAAATGATAGGTGCAAAAGCTACCATGGTGGTCAAGACTGAGGTCATAATGGGAATACCCACCTCATCAATGGCCTGGATCGAAGCAGCTCTGCGACTTAATCCTTCTTCCATGTGACGGTAACTTGATTCAGCCACAATGATCGCCCCATCCACCACAATACCGAGAACGATGATCAGCCCGAACATGGAAATGCCGGTTCGATCCACATCGAACAAAACCATCAGAGGAAACGATGACATGAGAGCAAAAGGCAGAGCCAGAGACACGATTAGGGCATTTTTTAAACCAATGCCCGCCAACAGAACCAGGATCACAAAAAGGATCCCCCAGGCGGCATTCTGGTTGAGTTGGCTGTTCTGTTTTTCTATATCTGTGGCTTGCCTGGCCGTGTAGGCATGCTGCATTCCTTGTGGAAAATTCCTGGCAAGTTCATTTACGGTAGCTTCGATGGCTTCAGTAGCCTCAACTATATGAGCACCCGGTCGTTTGGTGATCAACAAGGTGACACTATTCTTGCCCTGATACCTGGAATAGCTGGAGGGGGTTTCGTAACCGTCTATCACTGTGCCCACATCCCGAATACGTTTGATATTTCCAGTGGCATCCACACCGAGAATCGTATTCTCAATATCATGGATCTCAGTA
>JAYEKW010000044.1 GCA_034716895.1 Candidatus Neomarinimicrobiota bacterium | reverse complement strand
GGGTTATAGAGGCTGTGTGAGAAGAAGTACAACGCTTACCCCATGCTTTAGCTTGGGGGTATGATAACCTACTATTACCTAGGGCTTTAGCCCCGCATTGTTGGGCTAAAGCCCTCCTTTTTTAAGGTTTTTATAACCCCCAGGCTGAAGCCTGGGGTAAGTATCAATAGTAACAGTACTATACGTAGACAACTAAAACTAATGTTAGCAAGCAATTATTCCATTGCAATGAAGTTTTCACACAGCCTCTATACGGTATATGGTATCCACTTGCTGAAACGTCTGCTCTGACAGGCCGGTTGTCTATGCCGAAGCCAGTCTTTCGCCTACTAGAGTATGACTTCGTGCGAGCAGGCACAGGCAGGTAACCGAAGAGGAGGAAACGGGTGTTGTATTTTGATACTTTGACGTTGCTCAGCACAGGCAAGCTCACGACAAACTTTCGAGCTGAATGTCTTTCGATTCAGAGATATCCACTATTATTAGAATCACGTCACAAATCATAAACTCAAACCACTTTGCATCCATATACCGTATACCCTTATATCCCTAATATCCTCGTCTCCAGGTACGCATTTGGGGGAAGAGCCTTTTTTTATTATAGGAAGGCGGACTGAAATTGGTATTACTGAGTCGAAGTATATACAAATCATGTACGTTCAACTGCCGCAACAGCAATAGCTAATGGAAAGAACATTTCGATGAACTCAATGTCCGGAATAACTGGAGATTCGGTATGATGGGGAATATCTCCCAGGATCATCTCATTATGATCTTCAATTTTTAATTATTATTTTTTAATTATTAATTAGATTGCTTCATGACTGAACGTACTTTTTTTGCAGAATGGGTCCTCCCCATTATCAGTGGTCCCATCAGGGACGGTTTTGTAACCATATCAGATGGTAAGATAATTACCATTGGAAAACAAAGTGATTTTACCGGGGACAAGCACAAGGTTCAGGATCTGGGATTCACCGTTTTGTCGCCTGCCCTGGTCAATGCTTTGTTTCATCCGGATTATCCGGTAGCGGATCCTCAAACCACACCTCGAGGAAGTTTTCTAAACTGGCTGCATTCCGGAAAACACTTTTCCCGTCTAAGCTCCAAACTGGAGGTGGAAAGTGACCTGCTCAGCGCGATCAAGCGCTGTTATGACTATGGCACTGCCGCCATTGGAATCCGCACCAGACACCCTGAGGTCAGCGAACATCTGGAGCACTCCGGTCTCTATTCAGTGGTTTTCCAGATGCTGCATGGTTTCCGGGAGAGCAATGCTCATGCGGTTTGGAATGATCGCATGCGATTAAAGGACACAGAACTGACCCATTTTCATCTGGCCGGCGAATTCTTGTTCAATCTTGCTCCTGATATCTTTCAGAATATTGCAAACGCTAATACCAGAACTGCTCTACCCATTGCGTTCACGAAGGATGAGGATGTATTTTTCATGAAGGGTCAGGGTCGGATATACCAGTATCTTCTGGGAAAAGGTGACATGGATTATCGCTGGCAACCACCACGTACATCGCCTCTACGTCATTTCCTGACATGTGCTTTTGCTGCACATAATACTATTTTCAGTCAGATGATCAATGTGGAGGAGGAGGAGCTTGACCTTTTAGCCAGCCAGACTCAGACCTTTCACATGTGTCTCCATCCCCGGTTTGACCGGCAATGGAAATTGGGAACGGCTCCTGGTCAATTGATCAAGGATAAAGGATTTAATATTTGCCTGGGAACCTTTGCCGAGCACATGGATATTCGGGCTGAAATGAGATCTGCCTCAGCAGAATATGGCTTTAAGCCAGATGAGATCATTCGGATGGCAACCCTGAATGGCGCCAAGGCATTAGGGCTTGATAATAAGATCGGGAGTCTGGAACCTGGGAAAGCTGCGAAAATCGTTTCGATCCGCTCTGACAGCAGTATTGCTGATCCTTACAATATAATTTTGTTTACCAACGAGCGTCTACGGCAGATTTCCTGATTAAAAGGTCCAACGCAACCCAACAGTGGGCTGGACTTGAATACCTGTTTCCCCAAAGACGAAATTAGTGCTGATCTCCACCTCTGATCCAATCGAAAAATGTTCATTGGCATTATACCAGAGTTGAGGCTCTGTTAATATCACGATCTGTTTTCCGTTGTCACCCGATTTGTCTTGTGACCAGATGTCCATAAAACCTGAAAGCTCGACATTGCCATCCATCAGCGGGACAAACCAGGTAGTCGTTACTTGAAAATCAGGTGAATCTGAATCTTGGGCTGCCCGATACAGGATATCCAGCGGAAAAGCCACAAAACCAAGGTCGATATAATAATTCACACCTAACAGCCAGACCTGTCCCAAAGAACCAAAATTCGCGACTCCATCATTGTATTGGATGGTTGCTGAAAGATTGGGCACTGGCAAGGTAAAAGAACGAGCTATCTCCCAATATGCCAGGGAACCTCCTTTTACGCCTGAATTATCATACTCCATATCTACAAACCAGAAGGTGGAGCCATATTGATCCGGCTTGAACATTTCCAAGGTGGAAACCAGGTATTCCCGATCGGCTGCTGCCTCATAATGGAGTTGAAGGTTTTGAGGAAAAGCCATTGAGGCTAGGATAAGAATTAAAATTGTATTTTTACGAAACATGGGCGATTTCCTTAATTCTATTTGGAAACAGGCTCTATAAATCCACGACTTAAGTCGTGAGCTGCTTTACATCATGCGAATATATCGACCTGGTTCAGTGGAATCTTCAGTAAATTTCATTCGTTTCAAATAACGTTGGTGAACCGGGGTCTTGCAGTAGGTGATATAGGTGTGAAAGCCTTTTTGCTGCATCATCTCCCGAAATTCTCTGAAAAAATAGCGGGCTGATTCATAGTCCCTGTACATGGGAATCTCATAATCCAGGTGAATCCGAATAATACCGTTTTCCTGATGCTCATAAATGAACAAACCAACTGGAACTACATTTCTGGAGATAAAAATAGTGCGATGTTGGCGCAGTGCTTCGATATCCACATCGGGAAAATGTTTACGGATATCGCTTATATAAAATTCAATGAAACGCGGTAAAAATATACTGGTATCCCACGATATGGGTATCAAGTGAAACTGATCACGGGTCAGGACGATCCGAACCAGATAATAGATATTGATCCCGACAATGAAGGCATTAACAATCATCACGGGGTAAAGACTTAACACAACCCCATAAATCATGAAAGCGATGGCTCCCAGTAGGTTGATCAAACGCAAGCGCTTGATATTGGTCATGGTCAGGGACACGGCCACTACCACGGATGCCACATAGCCCAGCCATTCTGTCCATTCGATGGTCATAATAGTGTTAAGCTCCCGGCTGCACCATCCAGTTTTACGGTAGCTCCCAGGGGTAGACTCATTTTGCGCATGTTATGACCGTAGGCCACATTGGAAACAATGGGAAAATCAACTTCACCAATAATATCCTGGATTAATTCTGCCAGACTAAAATCATCCTCATCAGCTTCTTCCCAAGTATCTATAAATTGTCCCAGCATGAGACCGTTGATTCGGTCTTCTCCGTGAAAATAGCCGGCCATTTTAAATTGACTCAACATACGATCGATGTGTTGAACATTTTCTCCAATATCTTCCAAAACCATAATTCCACCGGCAACATCTGGAAAATAAGGGGTTCCCATTAGATTATTGAAGAGAGAAAGACAACCGCCTACCAGAGGACCTTCACCAGACCCTGGGGATACTGTTTTATAGGGAATATCCTCAGGATTTTTCAAAATCTGACTGGCAAACGGTTTGGTGACTAAATCCCAGAAACTGGCTTCTGTGTAAGGGTCTATTCCATCCTCTGCAGCCATTTCAACTGCAGCCATGACCCCGGAAATGGTTACCAGTCCGGTCTCAACTCCAAGGGCACATTGAAGTGCCGTAATATCAGAATATCCGACGAAAAATTTTGGATGCTGGGCGATCAGTTCGTAATCAAGATCATCCAGATAGCGGGGGGTTCCATATCCACCTCGGCTACAGATAATCATATCAACTTTATCATCAGCAAAAGCCGCATGGAGATCAGCCAGCTGTTCCGGTCCCTTTCCGGAGAGGTATTTATGTTTTCCCCGCAGATTAGACCCTTCTTTAACGTTATATCCTTTGGCTTTAAGGTAGGCAATTCCCCGTTTCAGTTTTTCTGGTTTGGGGGCGGAGGCGGGTGAGACAACGGCAATGGTTGCACCGGGTTGAATGGGGTCAGGTATGATCATTTTACTTCCTTTTAAAAATAATAACGGGGGTTTCCGCGGGAAGTCCCCTGATTGAATTGATTATATCAATTTTGAATGATGTCATTGTGGTCGAACAGGACTACCCGCTGGACCATTTTCCCTTGAGCGTTGAATTCTTCCAGAATGGTTCGGTTCTCATTATCAATATACTTGTAACGACGTTCGGTGAGAATGGTCTGCTTCAGATCATCCCGCAGGATCTCTCGATCTTTGCGTCGGTCATCCCGATAAATAGTTATTCTGGAGCAGATGGGTCGTCCCTGAATACCGATGACAAAGTAGCCGGTTTCCCGTCCATAATCATTGTATTCGCGCCGGATCAGAAAATTGGAGTTGGCCGGATTAAAGGTGGAGCCAAAGATCGTCCTGAAAATGGCAAGCTCAGTCGGATCATTTCTGAAAATATTTTCTTCCCGCAATTTACCATTATTATAGTAAATCTTTTGAACGATGTGGTTTCCATATTGGTCATATTCATTCTCAAGATGTTCGAAAAGAAGATTATCTGCATCATAACGTTTGAGAAGAACTGGTTTATCGTCAACGATCTTGATCTGAGTATGCTGCTGGTTGCGCATGGAGTCGCGGGGGGCAAATACAGCCGAGCTGGGTTTCCCCCACCCGATATAGAAAGCGGTGGAATCCTGTGCAAAAGCACTGGTGAAGAATAAGACAATGATGAATCCGATAAGCTGTTTCATGTTGGCTTAAAAAGTACTCCCCGGGAGAAAAATACAAAGGGTTTAGTGGTTTAGTGGTTTAGGGGTTTAGGGGTTTGGG
>JAYEKW010000043.1 GCA_034716895.1 Candidatus Neomarinimicrobiota bacterium | reverse complement strand
GCCCTGAAAACTGCTGATGCAGGTTACCTGACTCGTCGTTTGGTCGATGTAGCTCAGGATGTTGTGATCCGTCTCGAAGATTGCGGTACTATTAATGGTATTGATGTAAAAGCCTTAAAACAGGGTGAAGATATCATCGAGCCACTAAAGGATCGTATCAAGGGCCGCGTTCTCCAGGAGGATGTCTTTGATCCCATCACAGACGAAATGATCGCTGAAGTAGGGGCGCTGGTCGATGAAGAATTGGCCATGAAGATATCTGAGTCGAATGTTGAAAAAGTTCGTATCAGATCGGTGCTTACCTGTGAAGCAGAATTTGGTGTTTGTGCAAAATGTTATGGCAGAAACATGTCCACCGCCAAGCTGGTAAATGCCGGTGAAGCAGTGGGTATCATGGCTGCCCAGGCTATTGGAGAACCAGGAACGCAGCTAACCCTGCGTACTTTCCACATTGGTGGTACTGCTTCTCGTATTATTGAAGAGAGTGAGCTATCAGCCAAATTTGATGGTATCATCAGGTATTCTCCCGGTCTGCGAGTTACCGAGCCGACCGATGTACTGGGTCGTATCGCTCTGGTTAGAAATAATTATGTTGAGATCGTCGATAAAAATAATCGTGCCTTAACGCGAGCCAATATTCCTTATGCCAGTATCGTAGAAGTGGCTGATGGAGAAAAGGTTACCCGTGGTCAGGGTCTGGTTCGTTGGGATCCTCGTACTGACTTTATTATTGCTCAGTCCGGGGGCACGATCCGCTTTGTTGAGATCGTTGAAGACATGACCTTTGTCGAGGAATCTGGTGAAAGTGGTAAGGTTGAACGCACCATCACAGATGCTCGTGGTATGCGGATGACCCCTCGTGTTGAAATAGTTGACAACGATGGTAAAGTTATCGGCAAGGACGTTGTGTTGCCCGTAGGTGCTGTATTGACAGTGAATGATGGGCAGAAGATCACAGCCGGTACTACTCTGGCTAAATTCTTAAAGGGTAAATCAAGAACTGCGGATATCACAGGTGGTTTGCCGCGAGTTGCAGAGTTGTTTGAAGCCCGTAACCCGGCCGATCCATCAGTTGTAACAGAAGTTGCTGGTATCGTCAATTATGGTGATCTGAAACGTGGTGTTCGAACCATTCTCGTTGAGACTCCAGATAATGTTAAATATGAATATTCAGTTCCTTATGGGCGTCATATCATTGTGCTGGATGGTGATTCCATTCAGGCTGGTGATCGACTCTGTGAGGGTCCGGTCTCACCGAAAGATATTCTCCGGATCAAGGGTGAACGAGAAGTTCAGGAATATCTGGTGAATGAGATCCAGGAAGTTTACCGGTTGCAGGGTGTGCGTATCAATGATAAACACATCGAGACGATCGTGCGTCAGATGATGCAGAAGATTCAGGTGGAGAATCCGGGAGATACCCGCTTCCTGCATCAGGATCGTGTAAATAAATTCCAGTTCCAGTTTGAAAATGAAAAAGTGCTTTCCATGGTGGTAGTCGAAAATGCAGGTGAATCTGCCTTTATGGAACATCAGTTAGTGGATCGCAATGATATGGAAACCGTAGTTGCAGATCTGAAAGCAAAAGAATCGGTTCTACCAGAGTATCGTGATGCAGAACCTGCCACGCATACTCCCTTATTGTTGGGAATCACCAGAGCTTCATTGAATACCGAGAGTGTATTTTCTGCCGCTTCATTCCAGGAAACTACTCGCGTATTGACCAATGCTGCCATCAATGCCAAGACCGATACCCTACGCGGTCTGAAAGAGAATATCATTGTTGGTCGCCTCATTCCCGCTGGAACCGGTCTACCGAAATATCTAAAGATCAAAGCTGAAGGACCTGTCAATGAAATTGCTGAACAGGTTCTAGAAGTGAGGAAGCAAAGGGAAGAAGCTAAGGCTTTTGTCCGTCAGAATTCAGAGCCCGAAAGTGAATAAATGACCTTGACTGCTCATAGGTCAGAAATTATACTGTGCGGCTTTTTAAAAGGAGATTAAATGCCCACGATTAATCAATTGGTGCGCAAAGGTAGAAAAAGCCTTGTGAAGAAGAAAAAAGCACCAGCACTTAAGTCATGTCCCCAAAAAAGGGGCGTGTGTACCAGAGTTTATACGACTACCCCGAAAAAGCCTAACTCGGCTCTTCGAAAGGTAGCCCGTGTTCGTTTAGCTAACGGGTATGAAGTAACCGCTTACATCCCTGGCGAAGGCCATAATTTACAGGAACACTCCATCGTTTTGATCGAAGGTGGTCGTGTAAAGGATTTACCAGGTGTGCGGTACCACATTATTCGTGGCACATTGGATACTGCCGGAGTTGAAAACCGGAGAACAAGTCGTTCACGCTATGGCGCAAAACGACCCAAATCATAAGAAATTGACTGATGCGTAGACGTAGACCAGAAAAACGAAGTATTTTGCCCGATCCAGTCCACAATGATGTGGGTGTTGCCCGTTTTATCAACTATTTGATGGAACGCGGAAAAAAAGGACTGAGTGAAAAGATTCTTTATGGTGCTTTTGACATTATCAAGCAAAAGACCAAGAGTGATCCATTAGAGCTTTTTAAGAAAGCGATAGAGAATGTTGGTCCCATTGTAGAAGTAAAATCCAAACGTGTTGGTGGAGCAACCTATCAGGTTCCCATCGAAGTCCGTGCAAACAGACGGCAGGCTTTGGCTTATCGCTGGATCATTTCTTTCGCAAAAAAACGTTCTCAAAAGACCATGTCCGAAAAATTAGCTGCCGAATTGATTGGTGCTGCTAATAATGAGGGCGGTTCGATCAAGAAACGCGAAGATACTCACCGTATGGCCGAGGCTAACAAAGCCTTCGCTCACTTTAGGTAAATTGTGAAGAAAACTAATCTCAGTAAGGTAAGAAATATTGGCATCATGGCTCATATTGATGCCGGTAAAACAACTACCACTGAGCGTATTCTTTATTATACGGGACGTACTCATCGCATAGGTGAAGTACATGATGGTGCTGCTACCATGGATTGGATGGAGCAGGAGCGTGAGCGGGGTATTACTATCACCTCCGCCGCAACCACCGCTTTTTGGAATGATCACAGGGTCAATATTATTGATACGCCCGGCCACGTTGATTTTACTGTGGAAGTTGAACGAAGTCTGCGAGTGCTGGATGGAGCTGTTGCTCTGTTTTGCGCAGTAGGTGGTGTTGAGCCCCAGAGTGAAACCGTTTGGCGCCAGGCTGATAAATACGGGGTTCCCCGGATCGCATTTGTAAATAAAATGGATCGTGTCGGTGCCGATTTCTATAACGTACTTGAGATGATTAAGAAGCGTCTGGGTGCCAATCCGATCCCAATCGTATTACCGATTGGGGCAGGTGATATGTTCACTGGTCTGATCGACCTGCTCTCCATGAAAGCAATTCTTTACAATGACAGCTCCCTGGGAGCTCATTTTGAATATAGTGATATACCCAAGGATATGATTGAAAAGGCCGATGAATATCGCCATTTACTGATTGAAGAAGTCGCCAGCTATGACGACTCACTTCTTGAAAAATATCTTGAAGGTGAAGAACTTGATCCTGATGAAGTGCGCGCTGCTATTCGGGCTGCCACCCTTGACGGTTCAATGATCCCAACCATGGTTGGTTCTGCCTTTAAAAATAAGGGTGTTCAGCGTCTGCTGGATGCCATTATTGATTACCTCCCTTCACCGTTGGATTTGCCGCCGGTTGAAGGACATGATGTAGATGACAATGAAAAAATCATCTATCGTAAAGCTGATGAGAATGAACCATTTGCGGCACTGGCGTTCAAAATCATGACTGATCCATACGTCGGTAAATTGACCTTTTTCAGAGTCTATTCCGGTTCTGTAAAGACTGGTGACTCAGTACTCAATACCATTAGTGGTAAAAGAGAGCGCGTTGGTCGACTGATGGTGATGCACTCCATTAAGCGTGAAGAGCGTGATCAGATATATGCTGGCGAGATCGCAGCGGCCATTGGTTTGCGCAATACTCGGACCGGTGATACACTATGTGCCCAGAAGCATCCGTTGGTTTTGGAGTCAATGGACTTTCCAGAGCCAGTAATTTCAGTAGCTATTGAACCTGAGTCTAAAGCCGATAACGATGCCTTGACAGTTGCCATGGCCAAGTTGGCTGAAGAAGATCCTACTTTCTTGGTGAATGTTGACCATGAAACAGGCCAGACCATTATTCGCGGTATGGGTGAGCTGCACCTTGAAATCATCGTTGATCGTCTCTTGCGTGAGTTCAAGGTAAATGCACGTGTCGGTACTCCGCAGGTTGCTTATGTTGAGACTATCTCCAAAAGTGTTGAACAAAATACAAAATTCTCGCGTCAGACAGGCGGTAAGGGACAGTATGGTCATGTAATGATCAGGGTTAGTCCCAATGAGTCAGGCAAGGGATATCATTTTGAAAACAAGATTGTCGGTGGCTCTGTTCCGCGTGAGTATATCCCGGCTGTTGATAAAGGTATCCAGGACGCGCTTAAGAATGGTGTGTTGGCTGGTTATCCCCTTATGGATGTTCGGGTTGAACTCTACGATGGGAGCTATCACGATGTCGATTCTTCAGAAATGGCCTTCAAAATCGCAGGATCAATGGCGATTCAGGCTGCCTGTAAGAAAGCAGGTCCCAAGCTGATGGAGCCTATGATGGCTGTTGAAGTTGTGGTTCCTGAAGAATATTTGGGTGATGTGATGGGTGATATTTCTTCACGACGTGGCAAAGTGCAGGGGATGACTCCTCGTAAAGATGCTCAGGTTGTGAATGCGTTTGTTCCCTTATCTGCAATGTTTGGTTATGCAACGGATCTCCGGTCATTAACACAGGGCCGGGCTGTATTCAGTATGCAGTTCGATCACTATGGATTGGTTCCAAAAAGCATTGCTGAAAAAATATTTGAAAAATCTTAAGACTCAAAATAAGTCTGGAGGAATTTAAAAAATGGCAAAACAAAAATTTGAACGTACCAAACCACACGTGAACGTCGGAACGATCGGTCACGTTGATCATGGTAAAACCACATTAACAGCAGCAATCACTCAGGTGTTGGCAGCTAAGGGCTT
>JAYEKW010000042.1 GCA_034716895.1 Candidatus Neomarinimicrobiota bacterium | reverse complement strand
GCAACCCTGACCTGGGATTTCCGTCAGACCTTCCGTGATCTGGATGGAAATGGTGAGATTGACCTCTCAGATGGCACAGAAGAGGTCATTAAAACCACGGTTATTGAAACTGGTTTCTCTTTTTAGTATAGAGACACATCAGATAAACAAAAACGCCCGGCTTTTGCTGGGCGTTTTTTTACCAAATGACTGAACCCCCTTTTTATTTGGGTCTCCGCACCCCCGGGTTTCAGTGGCTATGTGAAAACGTCATTGCGCAGGAATAATTGCTTGCTAATATTATCTTTAGTTATCTACGTATAGTACTGTTACTATTGATACTTACCACAGGCTTCAGCTTGGGGGTAATAAAAACATTAAAAAGGAGGGCTTTAGCCCAACAATACTGGGCTAAAGCCCAAAGAAACAGTAGGATATCATACCCCCAAGCTAAAGCATGGGGTAAGAGTTGTCCCTAGTCTCACACAGCCCCTGAAACTTGGGGCAACCACCTAACAAAAAGCCCCAGCCAAACAGCCGGGGCTTTGTAAATCAAATGTGCTGGTGTTCTAGGCTACAGTATGATCAATAGACTTTTGTAATTTTGGGTCATCCAGGGCAATAATTGGTGCGCTGCCCATCTTTTTAAATAGGAATCCCAGATAAACCCCGCCAATACCCAGTAAAGTAGACAGGTGCATCCAGGAGACCTGAAGTTGGTGATCATTGAAGTTTGGGGCTATCATCCAGAAATGATCTACATAATGCATGACCATAAATAAAATTGATATGGAGACAATGATTACGGGCACCCGCTTAGCAGCTCGGAAAGCCAACACAATAAAAGGGATTATAAAGTGGAATACGATCAGAATAAGACTGACTTCCTTCCAGCCATGTTCCCAGCGATGGAGAAAATAGATGGTTTCTTCAGGAATGTTGCCATACCAGATCAGGAAATATTGAGCACCACCGATATAAGCCCACCAAGCCGTAAAGGCGAACAGGAATTTCCCTAAATCATGGGTATGCTCTGCTGTGATAATATCTCCTGCTCCACTTTTTCTCAACAGAACACTCAGCATGGAGAGTAGCGCTAATCCTCCGAGAAAACCACCAGAGAACACAAAAACACCGAAAATGGTTGAATACCAGTGGGGATCCAAACTCATCAACCAATCAAAGGAAAAAAGAGTAATTGTGATGGCATACAGGGGAGTACCACCAGCTGCCAATCGCCGCATTTTACCCAGGGCTTCTGCATCGCCCTTATCCTGAGCGATGGAAAGTTTCCGTAAACCGCGAACTAACCAACCCCAGATCACAAAGTAGAGGACATTTCGAATCACAAAGAACGTGACATTCAGATAACCAGCTTTTCCCTGGAGAATTGGATCATGAGCCACAGCATCAGCATGTGACCAATGAAACAAATCATGCATTCCAAAAAACAGGGGAATCATGAAAAAGCCCATGAGTGGTAATGTACAAGCCAGATTTTCAGCAACCCGACGCATCACAATACCCCAATAAGCACCGGTAATATGGTGGATCAAGACAAAAAACAGGGCGCCCAGCGATATGGTTGTAAAAAACGTAAAGGCAGTGAGATAGGCCTGATAGAATTGCTCGTGATCCATAAAGGCACCAATCACCGACAAAAGAATGCCTGATGCACCAGCTATCAAGGCCTTTTTGGTGAAGGAATCGGTCTCTAATAACATGGTTGTCTTTTTATCAAATTTCATAATCTGCTCGACACCTTATTTGTTTTGTAGAGATCTGATATAGCTAATGATAGCCCAACGATCTTTCACAGAGACCTGTGCCTTAAAAGATGGCATATTCAGCCAACCCTGACCAATGGCATTAAACATGTGGCCATCACTGAGATTCATAATCCGTTCATCATGGAAATTTGCTGGAGGAATCGGATACTTATATTCCAGTATCTTGCCCTTTCCATCTGCATTCACACCATGACAAGCCACACAGTAAATACCGTAGCGTTCTTCACCACGGGCAACCATATCAGCCGTAAAATCCATGGGAGCTAAAGCAATAAAATCACCTGATGCATCTTTTCCACGATAGAAAGCATCATTTTCGCGGAGTTCACCGCGCGCAACAGTTCCTTCAACAGGAGTCCGCATGGTAGCGCCATCCACAAAGAAATTACTCTGGGACTGAGCCTTATACTTTTCTTGTGTATCCATGTTGGGGTTTAGATGAACCGGGGGCTGTTCGGAATGTTCACCGCGACCACAGGCAGCGATAAGCATAATCATTCCAGCTAGAATGAGTATTTGAGTAAGTATTAATATCTTTTTCATCATTAACCCCCTACTCGCCAACCACGAGTTCAATATCGGTCCCGCCAATGGAAGCCAGGAACTCTTGGGTTTTGCTCTCATCGAATTTTGCATCATCCAGCTCAATGCTCACAAAAAAAGCATCGTCCGTGACTTTAGCAAACTGGTCTGAATAGAATAAGGGATGGTGTAATCTGGGGAGACGGTTTAAGCCGAACATCCCAAACACAGCTCCGAAAGCACCAAACAGAACAAAGAGCGCAAAGGTCACAATAAAGAAAGCCTGCCAGCTAAAGAACGGTTTTCCAGATATTACCAGTGGATATTCAACTGCTGCGATCCAATACTGAAAGGCCATTCCAAAAGTTGCACCGGTAACGGTTAAGGCGCCCACAATATAGCCAAGAGGGGATCGTTTCAATCCCATGGCATCGTCCATCCCGTGAATGGGAAAGGGTGAGTGACAATCGAATTTTTCATATCCGGCATCACGAACCTTTTTGGCCGCATCAATCAGTTCAGCCGGATTCGCAAAGCGAGCCAGGACACCTAATGTTTGATTCATTTGGCACCTCCCACTTCTTTTTCTTTATGGTGATAATAGTGAGGATCTGATTCAGGCATAACTCCCTTAACTTCTGAAAGCGCAACCATGGGTAGAAATCTCAAGAAGAGCAGAAAAAAGGTGAAAAAGAGTCCAAAACTACCGACAAAGGTTAGAATATCCCAAATGCTGGGTGAAAAGTAATCCCAGGATGAGGGAAGATAATCACGGGACAGTGATGTCACCGTAATCACAAAGCGCTCGAACCACATCCCAATATTAACAAAGATAGAGGCCACAAACATCACCGGAATACTGCGTCGCAGCTTTTTGAACCAGAAAATCTGGGGGGTAATCACATTACACAGGAACATGATCCAATAAGCCCAGGCATAGGGCCCAAAAGCACGGTTAATAAAAGCAAAGACCTCAAAATCATTCTGAGAATACCAGGCGATAAAGAACTCCGTCATGTAGGCATAACCCACCATGGAGCCTGTTACCAGGATGATCTTGTTCATTTTCTCAAGATGATTGATAGTAATGATATCTTCCAGGCCATAGATTTTGCGCGCAATCAAAGCCAGGGTCAGAACCATTCCAAACCCAGAGAAAACCGCTCCCGCGACAAAATAGGGCGGGAAAATGGTGGTGTGCCAGCCAGGTACGAGACTGGTTGCAAAGTCAGTTGCCACAACTGAGTGTACCGAAAGGACAAGAGGCGTCGCTAAGCCAGCTAACATCAAATATGCTTTTTCATAGTGCTGCCACTGACGGTTTCCGCCTCTCCAACCCAGAGCAAAGAAACCCAGAACCTTTTTACGAACCTTGGTTGCTCGATCTCTCAAGGTGGCCAGATCAGGAATCAATCCCACATACCAGAACAGGGTTGATACTGTGAAATAGGTTCCAACTGCAAAGATGTCCCATAACAGGGGACTTCTAAAGTTGGGCCAGATCAACATTTGGTTGGGGATGGGAAACATATAATAAGCCAGCCAGATTCGACCCACATGGATACCGGGGAAAACCAGTGCTGTAATGACAGCAAAGATAGTCATGGCTTCGGCAAAGCGGTTAATGGCTGTTCTCCACTGCTGTCGCAAGAGGAACAGAATAGCTGAGATCAAGGTTCCCGCATGACCGATACCGACCCAAAACACGAAGTTTACAATGGCCCAACCCCAGCCGACTGGATTATTTAAACCCCAGACGCCAGTACCTTCCCAGACCAACCATCCTATTGCACCAAGCAACAACATGAGGCCTGAAACAGCCATGACAAACACCAGCCACCATTGTGACGGTGGTTTATTTTCAACGATCCCGCTTACCTTGTCCGTTAGGGTCGTAAAGGTATGACCACCGGTAACCAGTAGTTCATCACCCCCGATGGCTTCAGCAGCTCCGGGATCTCTTTCAGGATGTTTTTTAAATATACTCACGTTAAAGTTCCATTCGTCATTTCAATCACTAGTGTTGTGTCATCCTTGTAGTATGCAAAAAGTCGCAGCAGTTTTTGGGGCTGGCAAGGCAAATATTTTTAGCATAGCCACTTGTGCTGAGTTCATCGAAGTATAGCTATGGTTGAAATATTTAACGCAGTCAGCAGCGAAAAAAGCAAGACTTGGTTGCAATAGTACATGGTTGACTCGACACTAGGCGTGGTGATTGGTTGCAGAGGTCCCGCTTAAAAGAGCAGGATTCGGATTCCGCAGCTTGGCACCGTAGCTGGTTCGTGGTTGCAAGTTCAACTCGCCCAGTAAGGCATAGTCACGATTCTGTGCTTTAACTCTGGTGACCTCACTATGGGGATCATTGATATTTCCAAAGGCAATGGCATCGGTGGGACAGGCCTGTTGACAGGCAACAACCACATCTCCTTCAGCCAGCTCGCGACCATCATTTTTAGCATCGATCTTCGCAACATTGATTCGCTGTACACAAAATGTACATTTCTCCATGACACCGCGAAAACGGATCGTAACATCTGGATTCATAGCCATCTGTACGATTTCAGGCATCTCCTTGGTGAAATTGAAGAAATTGAATCGTCGAACTTTATAAGGACAGTTATTCGCACAATAACGGGTTCCGATACAGCGATTGTAAGCCATCTCGTTGAGACCATCTTCACTGTGAGTAGTGGCTGCCACAGGACAAACACCTTCACATGGAGCCATTTCGCAATGCTGACAAGCAACGGGCTGGAAGAGCATTTCAGGATCTTCCACATCACCACTGAAATAG
>JAYEKW010000041.1:34763-48038 GCA_034716895.1 Candidatus Neomarinimicrobiota bacterium | reverse complement strand
CTTGATCCTGGAGATGAGAGGGGCAACAGATTCAGATGGAATCGAATAGTACTGTTGTAAAACACCATCCACACGATAGCGGATCCGGGCATCATGTTTACGGGGTTCAACATGAATATCGCTGGCTTCCATATTGACTGCTTCAAACAGAAGCATATCAACAACCTGCACGATCTCAGCATCCTCATGGATCTCACGAGAGACAACCCGAACATCATCTCCAGCTGCTTGCGATTGCGCCAGAGATGTAGTGGATCGATAATAGAGGTCGATGGCGCGTTCTATCTCCAACTCAATGGATAATACCAGCATGATTTCCATCCCGCTGGCACGACTTAATTCATCAATGACTTCAATATTCAATGGATCAGCTGTTGCGATGGTAAGGGTATTTTCGATCAAAAACAAAGGAATGATGCTATACTTGCGGGCAAAGTCCTCATCCACCAGCATAAGGGCTTCATCCTGAATACTGTACTTGGATATATCCAGACTAGGTAACCCAAGATGATCACCCAGAACTTTAAGGAGATCGCGCTCAGCAACCAAGCCCATACTGACAACAGCGCGTCCCAGAACCAGGCCATGTTCCCTTTGGTAAACCAGGGCTTCATTCAACTGAATATCAGTAAGAAGTCCACTTTCGAGAAGCAATTGACCAATTTGTTTTTTCTCACCAGCCATGCAGAGCTAAACTCCAATGAACATAGTTAAATACCAATCGATTATCTGTCTACCCCACATGAGACCCAACCAGATCCCCAGACAGATAAACGGACCAAAAGGTACTTGCTGTTTGCGATCGATAATTCCCAGAGGAATCATCGTAGTAAATAACAGTGATGCAGAAAGGAAAGCTAAAAAGAGGGCTACGATACCCACGTCCCACCCCAGAACCCAGCCGGCCATGGCTGCAAATTTGACATCCCCCAACCCCATGGCTTCCTTTTTAAAGGCCCACTCTCCCACAAAGCGAATGGCCCAAAATATTAGACCCAGCCCTATGAAGCCATAGAACTGGGGCAGCAGGAGTTGTTCCGCGCTACTGAACCAGAGATAAAAGCCAGGGATCAACCCAAGGATAACCATGGAATCCGGAATGATCAGATGATCAATGTCGATAAAAGCCACAGCGATCAACAGAGCACCAAAAAGAGCAAACACCAACAAATCCCAGGTTAAACCAAATTTCAGATAACTTAGCCAAAACACTCCTGCTGTAAGTGCCTCCACCAGTGGATATCGCATGGAGATGGAAGTCTGGCACGAGGAGCATTTTCCTCTAAGAAAGAGATAGCTTATGATGGGGATATTTTCCCAGGGTTTAATCTGATGATCACAGGCAGGGCAATGGGAAGGTGGAAAAGCCAACGATTCTCCACGTGGAAAGCGATAGATCACAACATTGAGAAAACTCCCAATGATCAACCCGAATAAAAGAACAAATATTGCGATCATAGACTTGCTTTAGAGTAAAGCTTCCAATTCTGCAGGGAAGGTCTGATAATCCAAAGGCTTAACCAGATATAGTTCAGCACCACTCTGAGTCCCCACTTCGCGGTCCCGATCACTATCTTTTGCTGAAACGATGATAACCGGAATATCTCTGAACTGTTCATCAAATTTCAATAAACGACACACCTGGTAACCGTTCATTCCTGGAAGCATCAGATCAAGCATGATCAGATCGGGTTGGACCTCCCGGGCTTTCGATAAACCTGATATCCCGTCGTATGCTTCAAACACTTCATAATTGAGGCTTTCCAACAAGCGCTTAACCGGTTCAATAAAAAATCTTTCATCATCAACAATAAGAATTCGTTTTCCTACCATAATAGATCCTTTTACGATACTGGCTCATCTTCCAGGAGATTAATTTCAAGACTACTTTGTCTCTGCTCCAGGGATGAGATCATTAGTTTTAAATCTGTGGGATGATCAGCAGAATCGATTGCGGCAAATTCGCTGATCTTCTTTTCTTTATATAGTTTATAGAGTGCCTGATCAAACAGCTGCATATGCTCCGAGGTTCCAGAACTGATCGCTTGAGAGATCAAATCAATACTACCTTTTTGGATCAGATCACGCAGCCTGGCTGTTGAGATCATAATCTCCAGGGCCGCGGTTAATTTCCCATTTTCCATTGGCACCAAACGCTGAGCAACGATTGCCAATAAATTCTGACTTAATTGGGTCTGAGCCAGATCCTGTTCAGAGCTATCATAGAAACTGAGGATCCTGTCGATCGTTTGTGATGCATTTGTGGCATGCAGTGTACTGAACACCAAATGACCGGTTTCAGAAAAGGACAGGGCTGACTCCATCGCTTCCCGGTCCCGAATCTCACCAATAAGCAGAGCAGAAGGCGCTTCCCGCAGGGCTGATCTCAACGCTTTGCTGAAAGAATCCGTATCGTGCCCTATCTCACGTTGGTTCACAACGCTCTTTTTATGGGTATGGAGAAATTCAATAGGATCTTCAAGCGTAAGAATATGACCTGTTTTATTGGTATTGCGATAATCGATCATGGCTGCCAGAGTAGTCGATTTTCCAGATCCTGTTGCCCCGACCACCAGGATCAGTCCACGATTCTTCAGGGCAATTTCACTCAAGATAGGTGGCAACTTCAGCTCATCCAGGGTCTGAATAGTGGAAACGATCTGACGAACAACAAAACTATCGGTACCTCGTTGTCGAAAGAAATTGACCCGAAAACGCCCTACTCCCGCAAGACTCAAGGTATAATCCAATTCTTTTTGAGCATGATACGTTGTGAGTTGTTCCTCGTTCAGCATTTCCTGTTTCAAATTAGTGATATTCTCTGCTGACAGTTGTTCCTTCTCAATGGGATAGACTTCGCCAGATATCTTGACCATGGGGAAAGCACCAACAGAAACATACAGATCCGAAGCCTCTGCCTCCACCATAACGGTTAGCAAATCCTGCATTGTATACATTTTTAGTCCTTCACCAGCTTCACCAGATCCTCCGGGAATGCTGCGACCTGCGTGGCTTCTTCCAAATCCACGAGATTGCTATTGACCAGATTGGCCAGAGATTGTTCCAGAGTTTGCATACCAGCTGAAGCTCCCATCTGTAAAATAGAGCGCAGTTGAAAGGTTTTGGCCTCGCGGATCAAATTACCAACAGCAGGCGTGCCCGTCAGTACCTCAAAAGCAGCTACTCTGCCGCCGCCTTTCTTTTTCAGGAGCATTTGAGACACGATGGTCACGATGGTGTCACTGATCATCACTCTGATCTGACTCTGCTGATTTGCCGGAAATTGATCAATGATCCGATCCAGTGTTTTAGTCGTGTTGACAGTGTGCAGAGTACCAAATACAAGATGGCCGGTTTCAGCGGCGGTAACTGCCAGGGCTGTGGTTTCAGGGTCACGCATTTCACCGACAACGATAATATCAGGATCTTCGCGCAAGGCACTGCGGAGCGCCTGGGAAAACCCATGTGTTGTGGTGCCAACCTCACGTTGGGTGATCAGTGATTCCTGGCTGGTGTGAGTGAATTCCACCGGATCTTCTATGGTAATGATATGTTTTTTGCGCGTACGGTTGATATAATCAACCAAAGTATTAAGTGTGGTTGATTTGCCACTACCGGTAGGACCGGTCACCAGAAACAGACCCTTGTCCTGATGAGCCATATCCTTTAATATTTCAGGGAGACCCAGATCCTCGAATGAAAACACCTTTTCATTGATCGACCTTAAAACTGCTGAATCTCCGTGAATACTTTTAAATACGTTTATCCGGAAGCGGCCGATCCCCTTGAATTCTGCAGCAAAATCCAATTCCCAGTCTTCTTCAAATTGTTTGCGCTGATATTCTGTCATGATACCATAAATGAGGATATGCAGATCTTCAGGCAACATAGGGGGCAGGTCAGTTTTGCGGATCTCGCCATCAACTCGAACGATGGGTCTGGAAAAGGGATGTAAGTGCAAATCTGAGGCACCACTTTGCCTGATAAATTGGAGTAGATCAATTATATCGAGTTGCATCTGATCGGACTTTATATGTTAATGATATTGGGGGTTATAAAGATCAACAATTCGCGTTGCTCAGTAGAGGTTCGGGTATGGGTGAAGAATTTTTTGAGAAGGGGAATCTTACCAATAATAGGTGGGGAAATTTCCGATTTATTGACTTGGTCGAAAATTAATCCTCCGATGAGCAGAGTCTCCCCATTAGCAACCATTACCCGCGTCGTGGTCGATCGGTCAGAAACAATGGGGCGATCTCCATTGGGACCGGCAAATCCGACCAGGGCTTGAACCGTTGCTATAAGATTCAAACTTACATAGCGGTCTTCGTTGATCCGCGGGGTTACAATTAACGATACATTGATCTCAACATCTTCGAACTGATAGGTTTCGGCTCCAAAGGCACTGGCCTCAGTCTGAGGCAACAGGATCGGATAGCTGGTACCGATACCGATCTCGGCAGTAGTATTCTCAAAAGTAGTGATTTGAGGTTCCTGAAGTAGTCGCGTGTCATCATCGGTTCCCATGATCTCCATGAGAGAAGAGAACATGGGCAAACTCAAAGTCGCCAACCTAAGTTGACTACCGCCAGTCAACATGGTTGTGCCTATCTCGATCAGATTTTCAACAGTAGTAGCATCTTCCTGGATAGATGGACCGGTTAAGCTGGTTCTCAGGTTCCAGTTGATTCCTAACCGTTCTTCAAGGGTTAACTTTGTCTCAATAAATTTGACAGCAATATTGATCTGGGGGATTTTTTTATCCAATTCCCTGATAACCGCTTCGATTCTCACAAAATTCTGAGCGAGATCAGTAACAACGATATGATCAAATGTTCCCCCGCCAGCAGCTCCTCCACCTACTCCTCCAGCACCACCGGCACCTCCAGCCATACCTCCTGCTGCAGCACCGCCACCTAGACCACCCATGGCACCTGCCAATCCACCGGCACCACCCGCACCACCCGCAGCAGCACCACCCGCAGCAGCACCCCCACCGACACCTGCCATAACTGGTGAAAAAAGTTGAACCTTGCCCTTTTCGCTAAGCACATTTCCCAAAGCAGTTGAAATAGCCCCTGCATCTGCATAATTCATTTTGTAAACCCGGGTTTCCAACTCACCGACCATCTCGGTGTCCGTGGGTTTAACTACAATAATATTACCTTGTTGAAACCAGTCAAATCCATTCACCTTGAGAATAGCATCCAACGCGGACCAAAGATCAACATCCTTTAATGACACTGATACTTCTCCCTCTACTTCAGGGCCAGTGATAATGTTTATATGATGCTGAAGTGCCAATAGCCTGAGGATATTCACCAGGTCGGCATTTTTAAAATTCATGCTCACAGTTCCAGGCAAATCTGCTCTTCGATTTTGACGTCGGGGCGCTTTTCTTTCACGAACCTCTGGCCAGGAAACCAGGAGCAAATCATCTCCCAGCCATTGCGTGGTATATTGAGGAATTTTAGAAAAATACATTTCAACTATGACCTCTGACTCTTCATGAGGATTTTGACGGACGACCAAACGCATGAGCGGAGAAACGTTGCTGGTACGAGCAAAGTCATCCTGTACTAATTTGGTCTTTGGGAAGGTCAGCGTGATCTTGGGAGGCGATTGCCCAAGATTTTCCTTGAAATCAACGCGATTGGATAATGATATTTCCAGACCGGCCTCACCATTGGCCACAAAGGTAGATATCCAGTTTAATACTGTTTTAGGTGCGGCAAATAATACTGTTGAACTCAATATGAAAATTATAAGTGTCTTCTTAATCATCTAGGTTGACCTTTACGATACTGGTACCTTTTCTCATGATAACATGATCAAAAGCAATTTTTGTGATCTGATAACCGGCCACCCGGCCACCCTCTTCTAATATATCGCCATTGATCAAGGCCATGCCAATATTTCCGTTCCAGGAGATTCCTGTAAGTGCTAAACTCGGTCGATTTTCTCCATCAAGTGATCCAAAAAGAATAGAGCCGAGAACACCTCCACCCAGTGCATCAGTTGTTTCGGCTTGAGCATAGAAAAAGGGGTCCGATTCCCATCCACCATTCCAGATCACTGCTTTTAGTGGCGTTGCAGTTCTAAATTTTGAGGTACTCAGAGCGGTTTTTTGAGCATCAGATGAGCCTCCAATTGGTAATCCGAAAAGATTGTCTCCCTCACCATCACCGCTACCAAAAATACCTGAGGTGAAGAGGTAATAGAGTAACAAGCTAATCAATACAGCCAGGAGAACGATCGATCGGGTATTCATCTGCTTGAACAAGTGATCAACCCCCCTCAATGAATATGTAGGTATATAAATTTAACTCGCAAGTGAGCATGCCTCCATGTTCCATCTCAGTTTCCAGTTTGAGATTTGCGATATTGACATTGCTTTTCAGTTCTAAGAGATCATCCAAAAAAGAACCGATGGTTAGAAAGTCACCATAGAATTTCAATTGCACCGGATAACACTCAACATGATTCCGGGGGATGGTCAGTTCAGTATGCAGTGCTGGATATATATCATTTAGCGAAGGAGCCAGGGAAATGATCTGTAACTTATGCCGCTCAGCAGTTTGCCTGATTTGCTCAAGCACTGTGGCATAATCCTGATTACCCGGAATAACGGTCTTTAAAGTATCAAAATCAGCGACCTTTTCAGTAAAGCGCAACTTAAAATCTTCATAACTTTCAGAAACCATTGCCAATTCATTAAAGCGGCTATTGATCGATCTTAATTCAGTTTCGAGTTCTGATATCTGATTCCCGGCAATAACGACTGTATAATAGAACCAGCCTGATGTAGCCAGGAGCAACGCAACAAGCGTACTGAAGAAAATGTTCCGGTTCATTTAACGCTGACACCAATTTTTAATGTAAAGAAGAGTCTTACATCATCTGAGCTTGGATTACCCTGAATTTCCCGATCAATGCTGGTGAACATATTCAAGCTCTCAAGCCGCATAATAAAGTTAGTCAATTGAATATCGGCAATACCAGCACTGGCATTTACAAAACCACTCATGGCGATCCGGTCAATATAGACATCCTGCTTGATCGTCTTCCCATCTCCCTGATTACTGGCCGGACGAAAGACCAGGGACGTTACCTTGATATTATCCGGTATCTCAGATGAAATGAGTTTGAGCAGCTTGATCTGATTGTCCGAATTGACCCGGTCATTAGTCATGAACCCCCAGTAGCTTCCTAAATACTCAAGGTCAGCCAGCATGGCGAAATATTCCTGGGATTTTTCTGACAGCATCCGCCACTGTTTATTCATAGTGGCAACACTTTCCTCCATATACCCCGTCTCTTTATGGGCAAAATACCCCAGAATGATATACAAAGGGATCAGGATACTGGCTATGAACAGTGCAAATTTATTGAACATCCGATACTGGAAGTGTTGTTTTCTGCGAGCCGGAAGTAAGTTAATACCTGTGGAGCGCTTGAGAGCCAGGGCAAAATTAGTGGAGAAGATGGGAATTAATTGATAGTCGAAATCCATTTGATCTTTAAACTCAAAATCACCTTGACGCAAAGGGTTTAGATGCTCTGTGGTGCGCTCGAGTTGTTTCCCAAAGGTTTCAACCAAATTCGGAATAGCAGCACCCGGACCGGTGATGTAGATCTCCTGACACTCAACGTCTGCCACCTGTTTCCTGAAATAGTCAAGAGAACGGTTGATCTCACCGGTCATTCTTTCAATAACCGGTCGTAAGAAAATGGATATCTTATACAGACTTATTCCGGTTTCAGGAATATCCCCTGTGGTTTCTATTGGAATTCCATAACGCATGAGGTAATCAGTGGCCATGTCTTCAGTAATATTGACGGCATCATTGCCAACCATAACCCTTTGAACCAGCGCCTTTTGGTAATCCTTGACCCCGACACTCATTTCCCGGTTAAATTCCATGCGACCTGATCTCACCATTGTGATAGTGGTTTCACTTTTATTCATGTGCACAATGGCAATACAGCTGCCCAGTCGGTCAGGATAACAATGTTTGAAGGTCTGCCAATCCAGATATGGGATAGTTGAAACACTCTGGAGATCAAATTTCCGTTTTCTATACAGATCGCCTAAATGGCTAATGGTCTCATTATTGCCGACACCGATGATGATATTTTTTTTGATCTCTCCCTTTTCGGATCCCAGTACTTGATAATCGATATTGATGTTCTCACTACTAAATGGTAGATTTTTCTTGGCAGACCAGGTGATCAGCTCAGCAAACTCCTTACCCTTGACCGGAGGAGCCTTAAAAACCTTAGTGTGGGTCTCGATCTGTGATGAATAGGTTCGAAACATGGTATCTTTCTTCCAAACCTTTTTATCAAGAGAATCAAGTATATGACTCAACAGGTCACTACGATGGGTGATCTTTCGATCATCTACTTCATAGGGCAGTCTGTATTCGTCCATTCCATAAATGATGTTTCGACTTCCCACCGAGCGCATTTTCATAATGCGAATGCAATCAGATGAACATTGAACGGTAATTTTTTGCCGAATACCCAAAGCCCAGTTACTAAACTCATAGAGCAGATCAATAGCTTGATTTGGTGGTTGAACATCCTGGCTTACCTGAAAATTATCCGGATCAATGCGACTTTCTCCGGGATCAGCAACTGAGATATCCGAAATCACTTTCTCATCAGGATCAGCTTGATCAGCATGCGCGCCTCGAGCCTTTACCTGAGAGTCCTGCGGATCTGCGGATTCAGAAAAAGCTGCGGCTGTCCCCTGAGCAGCACTATCTACTTGACCGGATCCGGGAGGTGCTGATTTCTGATCCTTTGCGCTACCCCTCCCCAATTTGTCCATGATCTCTTCTGAAGTCACTGGCTGGGAGTTCTCGGCCTGAGGTGGTGGTTGATCACTGATTGTTTCTGGAACAATGCTAGAGCTTACAGAGGCTGCGCCTTGCTCAGGAGCTGTTTGAGTTTCGCTAGCGGACTGGGTCGAGTCTGGATCTGCTTGAGTATCAAGGGTTCCGCTTGCATTACCTTCAGTAGTAGACTTGCCGGCTTGTTGTGAACGTAGCAGGTCCAGAAGTCGATTGGTTGCTGCCGAATCTTTCTCATCAGCCGGCATAGTTATTTTCATCACTATTTATACGGTTAAGCACTGCGGCACCATCGACAACTTTTTTATTATAGACCAGCATATCCACAATTAGATGATGGCACATATTGACGATTTTCCGCGGATACCCACCGGTATGCTGAAAGATCATTTCTTTGGCTTCCTTGGAAAAAAGTGGTTCTTCGCCTTCATATCCTGCTGTTTTGATTCGAAAGTCAACAAAAAAAATAGTGTCCTCACGATCAAGAGGGGGAATTCTGGCACCAAAAGCAATCCTATCTCGAAAATTTTCGTGAGCTTCTACCACTTCTTTAAATTCAGGTTGAGCAAAGATCACAACCTGAATAAGTTTCCGACTGTTGGTCTCAAAGTTAAGCAGGGTTCGAATGACCTCGATCTGCTCAGCTCCCATTTTCTGACCCTCATCAATAATCAGAACGATCTGCTTACCTTTTTTAATTGCTGTATCTATCAAAAAATTTTCAAGCTGGTTTAGCATCTCCGATTGGTACAAAGAACTTCCCCGAAGTCCGAAGAGTCGTTTTAGATACACCAGAAATTCCCGTGTATTTTCCCAGGTGGGATCCATGATAAGATAAAATTGGAAGTCTTTACCAAAATCGACAAAACGACTCAATAGCAGTCTCGAAAGGGTTGTTTTTCCGGTGCCGATACCACCCATAATAACAGAAAGCCCCCGGTTCAACCGCAGAGCGATTTCTAAACGATTAAGAATTTCACCATGGGCTTTAGACTCGAAAAAGAATTCCGGATCCGGGGTCATGGAGAAGGGCTCTCGCTTGAGTCCGATCAGCTCATAGTATCGCATTGCTCATTGCATCCATTCATAACATTTGTTGTCTTGGCAGAAAGCATAAAGTTCATCAATTCAGCTTCAACCCTATCTTCGGCTAATTCTGGCTAACTTAAACATAAAATTGACTTAATGCCAGTATGATACTGCGTGTTACAAGGCTTCCTTAATGTTGCTTATGAAGCGCCTTGAAAACGTTTGGGATGGCTAAATACCATTTTTACACCAAAATGTACATCATGAGCTTCGGTGTGTGTCCTCATTTGCGAGGACTGTAAGGGCTACTTGCCGCGATGTAGTCTGGAAGTCATAGACGGGTGGTAATCCATCTGCGCATCTGTGACAATGGATAAATTCGCAATTTTGAGATCGCATGGATGGACATGGACGAATCCCGCTAACTGATAAAACGCGCATTGGGAGATGAAAATAGTGTAAAAAAGAGTCCGAAGTAAATGAGGCTCCTGGAGGGACAAATATTATTTAGCTGGAAGATTGAACTGGTATTTAGCTTAAAGAATTACTCCTCAAACATTTCCAAGGGAACGTGTTTTTTGAAGAATGGTTGGATAACTCACCTTTAATTCATCAGCCAATTTGGTTTTCTGATAGCCAACTTGCTTAAACAGGAATTCGATGATCTCCTTTTCAAAGTGCTGATTGGCTTTATTCCAGGTCAATTCAGTTAAGCCATTCACATAGGCTCTGAGGGTTACTTGCTCGCGCTTTTTAAGGCTTATGGGTAATTGTGAAGTATTTCCCTCAAAGTTAAATCCATGTTGACTTAAACGCCGCTTTATAGCGTAGTATGTACTTGGTTTCAACCCCAACTTGGCAGGCAGACTCGAAACATTATTACCAGATTCAAGATGATTGCGAATGAGATAGAACTGAAACAGATCGTTGATCTGTTTCCATGTTTTCCCGATAGCAAAAGCAAAAGGGGGCTCCTGAGATCCCAGTGATTCCGGTAGACTGTACCCGACCTTGGCGCGCTGCTCAAAACGCTTAACAACAGCCAATCTATCACCCTTTAGACTGAAACCATACTCTGCCATCTTTAAAGCGGCTTGTGAGCCGATATTGTAGTAATGGGTGGCAATTTCAGGTTGCTGAAGCTTTTCCCGATACAGATCACCCAAATGGCGACATTCATCAGGAAGCTGGGAAATGATGGAATATTTCTGACAATGATCCACAGCCTGTCCCAGATGATCAGCTGCAGCGGCATATTCTTTTTCGTCATAGAAAATCAGATACAGATTTTCAAGAACTGTGGACTTAATATATTTGCTTTCAGTGTTGTTAGCCAATCGTTGAAAAAGATCTCTGGCTGCTGCAAGATCACCTTTACTATATAACAGATATCCATAGGAATTTTTTATCTGCTCAACCAGAAATGGATATTCATAGTCGATCCCCAGCTCCAACGCCGACATCAAAAGCTGCTCGGTTTCCCCAAACTCACCTTGAATACGAAAGTGTTTTGCTAAACGGCGAAGAGCAATGATATGCATGATCTGCATGCCACTATCTGCAAAATACTTAATCCAGTTTTGAGCTTGCTTTGCAGAACTACCAGTGCCATCCTCTAGTTGTATGGCGGAGATCTGATAATCGATCACGGCATCAAGTGGTTTGGATTCAACCAGGCGTTTGGCCGATCGGAACAAGCTCATTCCATTGAACATTTCCCCATATTTCTCAAAAAAGACAGCCCGTTCATAGTGGACATAAGCCAATATCTCATCCTTGCTGGCATAGTTCTGCTCAGCATTGCGGGTCTCGGCCAATAGTTGCGCTTCATCAAAGGACATTTTTGACCCGATCAGATTCCCCTCCAGCGAAAGGGTTTTCCCTCGACCTGCCGTATACAGGGCTTTCTGTCCTAAATCTGCCAACTGAGTATAGTCCCCTGACAGAAACACCGCTCGAGCATCCCCGATGTTGACCAGTCCCAACCGGCTGATAAACTCCAACCATTCATTGGTCTTTTTATCTGGAATCAAAGACTTTTGCATGGGTCTTCCTTTAATTTACGTGTAAATAAGATAATGATTACCATCAAATAGTCACTTACAATTAACCATTGTCACCACCATCACTACCAATTCCAAATTTTGTATTGGATATGAGGGTTACTGAACCTTCTTCTCCAGTAGATATCTGGGTGGTAGTGATCACACCGCTGCCTGAGAATAATACCTTCTGTCCGCTCTCGCTGATATAGCTGATATTCACAGCCTCAACGATGGTCACGGTAGCCAGCTGCTCAAAAGTGATGACCAAACCGGCAGTCAGACTGACCTCGATGGCTTCTCCATCCTGATTATCGATCCAGGTGTCCTTGGGTAACACTTCGCCACCTTCTGCAGCATATACCTCTGACTCATCCTGAAGACCATATACGGTTCCGTCAGCCGTGGTTTCTTCAATTATCGCAGTTCCGTCAGAAACTTTAGCCAGGCCCTGGTTATTCAACAAAAACGGTGCTGTTTCAGTTTGGACAATCTGCCCCTGATAAAGAACATGATTGCGCTCGGTTTGAGCCGGGTTTTCACAGCCAACTAAAAAGATCAGCGCTAAAACAACAATTGTGGTAATTCTCATCGTAAAACTCCTCCAGTTAATGTTATCCTCCGGCGCTAATATAAAATAAATTCAACCCTTTATATAATATTTTATAATATATAAATATTTTTATTGTCCCCGGGACCTCTGCGTGCTAGATTTTGGTTGTATATGAAGTCAACCGCAACATATAAATCCAACCTTCGTTTCCGGTAAACCGGCACCACTCATCTCGTGCGTATCTTTAACCCAGACAAGCAACAGCTACCCCAACGATCTGTTATTGGATTGCAACAGGGAACGCCCCTTATGAAAAAGCAGAAGCTCAGTGGCCTGGTCACAAGTATAGTGGACGGTAATACTTTTGAGATCAGCGTTTTGAATCAGGATGGCACAGCAAGCGGTGCAATCAAGCGTATTGAGAAAATTCGCATCCATGGCATGGACAAACCTGCCGCTTCCACCCTACCGGGGATCCTGGCTAAACTGGAGTTGGAAAAAATGATCGTCGGTCACACCCTGGAGTGTGAGATCATTGATAAAGATGAGCGGGATCAACTCATCGCAGTGGTACCAAAACGATATCTGCGGTCGCCGTTCAGCTTTTCCACCAATCCTGATTCCTAACCATTACGAATAAGTTTACCTAAAATAAGTATTTTCGTTTTTCGGATTTTCTCCTAATTTGAGCCATGATCGAATCTGAATTTCAGGAAATTCTACCTGATAACTTATCTATAACAACTCCGGGAAGCACCGCTCAGTTCAGAAAAGACACTGAATTCTGGGAATT
>JAYEKW010000041.1:0-34663 GCA_034716895.1 Candidatus Neomarinimicrobiota bacterium | reverse complement strand
ACAATGCCTTTACCTGGGGGATATCCATAGAACACACTATCAGGACCTGGGTCAAGCCGAATACTACTACAAATTGGGACATGATCATTCAATGCGATATGCAGAACAGGGAATTTGCCTGATCGGTGATCGTAGAAAGGTAGTTGATGCCTATCATAAATTGCTCCATGATTCAAAACCAGCGCCAGTAACAGCCAAGAGCAGTAAGAATATTGATGTTTTTGCCTTTGCCGGTGGCAAACCCTGGAAGGAAATCAAGGATACTTTTCAACATCAACTCATACTCTATCACGCTGCAAATGAATTGAACAGTAGACAGCTGGCAAAAAAACTTGCTCTACCGGCATCCACCCTGTATTCCATTCGGGAACGGCTTAAAGTGCGCGGTTATCTGTTACCCGGTAAGGATCAAAGCCCTCCTTCAGAGACCCATGATCTCCAGGGCTTTATTCATCAACATGGAGAACTGAACTGGGATGAGATCAATGAACTATTTGAACGGGAGATGATCCACTACCTTTATGAAAAATATGGTTACAATAAGAACAGAATGGCTAACATCCTGGATCTCAGCTACCCTTCCATCATCAGCAAAACCCGTGAATTAACCCGGATAGATGGGCATTTTCTTCCTAACTAAACCCTCTGGATCAAAATCCTGGATAGAGGAACATCCAGAGATTGGCAAGATCACATTTGCACGGAGCAAGAGATCCAAAACCCTGAAACTCTTCGTTAAACCTTTCCATGGTCTGCTGGTCAAACTACCCCCCGGCTGTTCCACCAAAAAAGCGCTGATATTTGCAAAACGTAACCAGAATTGGATCCAACAGGCTCGGGGTAGAGCGCATGAAATTGAGAAATTGTCACGAGATTTTTTCCACACACATGCAGAGGTACCCAAACCAAAGATTAGACGCTTTTTGATCCAACGCCTGGACAGCCTGGCACATCAACATGATTTTGTTTATGCGAAAGTCAGCATCAGGAACCAAAAGAGTCGCTGGGGGTCATGCTCAACACACAATAACATCAGCCTTAATCAAAATCTTTATTATCTCCCACCTGAATTGCTGGACTATGTCCTCCTCCATGAACTCGCCCACACGATCCGGAAAGATCACAGCCCTGCATTCTGGACAATTCTGTATAATATTTTGGGCCGAGATCGTACAAAACAGACTCGCCGTGATTTAAAATATTTCGAATTCCTATTCCACCGTCCTCCGGAATCTGGATAAATCTACACCTATCGTCGTGACCACCAGGGCGATGGAATCCCAATAATTTTAACGGAAATACAGGCAGATAAGTCGTCACAACAACTCAATATTTTCGTTTTGGCTACGATAATATTATGGATGAATTACCGATTCTTAATAATTATCCTTTTAACCTGCGGGCTACTCAATTGCGACATGGAATCGAAACCTGATAATGATAAATACAGCAAAATCCTCACCAGGGACAGAAACATTTCAAATCCTCATACCTTTGGAAATGTCAGCATGAAAAATTGTGAAGATTTTGCAGTACTCATCTCCGCCAGCAAATTGGCTAAAAAACTCAAGAGACCTAAAGATTGGGTCATCACTCACTACCAAATCCCCCTTTATGCTGATACCCTACAAAATGCTGAACGAGTTATCGGCCAGGCCCAACCAGGCAGCCATTGTTACATCGTTGAACAACAGGGTTCCTGGTTTTTTATTCAAAGTCCGGATAGTAATGAACTGGGCTGGCTTTATCGGGATTTTGTGGTTGGATTTGTGAAAAAAAACCCAGAAACTTTACTCCCATGTCCTGAAATAATCAGATAAAAAAGGGCTCAACCCATATTCAGGGGGTTACTTGAGCATGGTCTTCAGAGTTGCTTGGTGATATTTTGAATCTACACGCGCATTCTGAAGTATAATTGGTATAAATCAAATGTAAATGGTTGTTTGTTTTATGTTTTTAAAGCCCATATTCAAGCCATAGTCAGGAAAGTCCAATTGGATGGTAATGTTTTCTGCAGATGTATGTAGAAAAAACTGACTGGAAGAAAGCCACCTTTAGTGGTTAAGATAAAGAAAGAGGTTCAAGAATGGCTGATCAATTAGTCAACGGTGTGGTCAAATGGTTTAACGATGCAAAAGGTTACGGATTTATTCAGCAAGAAGACGGTCCAGACGTATTTGTGCATTATCGTGCGATCAACAGTGATGGACACGCG
Source organism: Candidatus Neomarinimicrobiota bacterium (assembly GCA_034716895.1). Lineage (NCBI taxonomy): Bacteria > Pseudomonadati > Fidelibacterota > Fidelibacterota bacterium. The sequence goes on along the minus strand of JAYEKW010000041.1, from coordinate 32,448 downwards.
TCCTTAAAAGAAGGACAAAACGTTACTTTGAATGTCACACAGGGCGAAAAAGGTCCACAGGCAGAGAACGTTACTGCTGTATAAATTCTTTTTCTAAAGAATTTAAAACGCCGGGCTCTTCAGGAGTACCGGCGTTTTTTTTACCCTCACAGGCCGCTCGGGATAACGAGGAGAGCAGTGGATCCCATACGTTGGACATAACCCCGGCATCGATAGCTTGTTTATAATCAGTATACGCAATTTATATATCAGCAATTATGTACTAAATCATTTTTATCTAAAACGAAGTTCGCCAAAATTTGCAGGAGCATGGAATTCCAGCTCATCCAATGCTACCCACGACCCCCAGTGGGGATGGGATGTTTTCTCTCCACATTTAAAAGCGTTTCCCTTCCATAATTGCTTCTCATCATCGCCCAAGTTTCCAACATAGTTCTCTAGAATCGCAAAGGGGATAAAAAACTCCAAAAGCCATGTAGCTGGAGCTTTTTGTTCGGGATCGACCCTGGAAGGTAGTGAGTGAAAGCGTTTGATCTGTAGGTTCTCAGCCTGGGAGAATAATTGAAATTCCTTGATGTTTTTATTCACTCGAGTAGAATTTGTAACATAGCTGGCGAAGAGGGTTCCTCCGCAATTAAACTCAAAATTAAAATATCCCTGTTTTTTTGGGGGCTGTAAAAATATTTCAACACTGCTATCCTCATGTACATCGGATTGAAAGGTTGTGTGTATACAGCGAATGTATCGATCTTCAACCTTAAATATCCCATAGAGCCCTTCGTGACTGTGTATCAATTTACACTGGGTCCTCGGTCGGTGAGAACCACTTTCAGGCCTGAATGACGCGATATCTAGAGGAGTCACTTGACCCCATACTGCACCTTCCCAGAACCCTTGAAATTCTGGTTTCCGGGTGACTTTACTTAATGAATATGATTTGGAGAACACTATAAACTACTCCTCAGAGGAATTATCTGTCTGGCGACAGAGAAGGAACATCCGTAGATAAATATGTCACTTCTAGTTTGCGTAAGACCTGGCTTGCACTGGTAATTGAAACTAAGTCATGGTTGAGCATGGATGGAACTACAGCTTGTTCAGTCCGTCCAATCAAAACTGTAGAGTCAACCCATCCAGTTTCAGCTTTTAATCTACCAGAGTATACCAGTGAGGGTTGACCATTCCCATCTGGATCAGGCTCTCCATTAGGCTGGCTGGCTGTGAAGCTTTCATTATAGTCTCCGGATACATTGAGTTCGAGAAAATAGCGCCAGTTTGAGCCTGGGGGTACTTGAGTATAAATTGAAAGTTTGTCTTTGGGGGTTGCCCCGGTAATCCCATCTGGCAGCGGTTTTAAAAAGGAAGGGATTTCCCCACCCGTTTCCAACTCCCGGCGCGATATCCAATAAGGCAGAGCCGTGGGGCAAACCACCTTGCCCACCCAGATTCCCCTGGCAAGGCGATTTGAAACCCAAAGGGTCCGAATCTCACTGGCATTCTCATTTTCCAGCCAAAGGGCCATTTGGGGTGGTTCACCAAAATTACTCAATCGGTAAATATCTGGAGAGAGCTGAATATCAAAGCGGAGATTTGCCACAGTTGAATCCTGCCAACTCAGGGCTGCTTCAGGATCACTACTGCATCTAATAAATATGAGTACTGCCAGAATAAATAAATTCGGCAATAAAATAAATTTAGTTCTTAATAATCCCAAGTGGTGCTCTGGTTTTCCACTTACCTCTGGTGAAATCAGGAAATTTGACAGGTTTTGACCCATTGGCAACAGAGAGTTCCGTCAACCCAGATACAACAGTCCAATCAACAGCCTCATAGACATCCATATCGGTAGGAAGTCCATTTCGCAAGCAATGGATCAGACGGTAGTCCTCAATGAAATCTGCGCCACCATGGGTTGCACCATCAGCCATTTCCTCCATCTGAGTAATCAGTGGATGTTTATATTTCTCTACATGAGTCATCAGTGGTTCCCAGCTGTGAGAAGCAGTCATGCCCTCAATGTGGATCAGGTTGGCATGTGTAAGATCACCAAAGCCCTGGGTGATACCCTTTGTTCCTTGAATCATATTTATACGACTATAGGGTCGTGGTAGATGTGTATCATGTACCAGATAGATAGTCTTCCCCTTTATCGTCTTGATCATGGTGGTATTCACATCACCACATTTGTAATCTGCTTTTGCATATTTGTGATCCGTGCCTAGGTGCTTCGTAGCGTATTCCTGCAGTCCATGAGCTGTTGTACTCATGGAAACCAGATAATCAAAACGATCACCACGACTAATGTCCATACACTGTGCAATAGGACCTAAGCCATGCGTTGGATAGAGATTTCCATCACGATTAATGGAATGCTTTATCCGCCAATCCCCTTCATATTCTGTTCCGATGAGATAATTTCTCAGGTCATGATTATAGGCACCCTCACCATGCAGCACTTCACCAAAGACCCCCTGCTTTACCATATTATATATCATCATCTCAGGTTCCATATAACAGACATTTTCCATCATAACGCAGTGTTTGTTATACTTCTCTGATGCTTCCACCAAGGCCCAACATTCATCAATAGTGACAGCTACCGGTACTTCCGAAGCGGCATGGCTACCGTTCCGCATAGCTTCGAGAAGGATGGGAGTATGCCATTTCCAGGGGGTAGCTGTAAAGACCAGATCGAGTTCTTCTTCGGCACACATACGTTTGAAATCATTCTCACCATTAAAGTAGCCTGTTGGTTTCGGCTTACCGGCTTCAATTGCCCAATCCTGCATGCGCTTCACTTTATCTTCAATAATATCACACACAGCGACAATCTCAACACCTGGAATCCGTAAGAAATATTTAAAGTGACCTGACCCTTGATTACCGACACCAACAATTCCTAAGCGAACCGTTTCAATCGGGTCTACTTTTGCAGCACCTGGGCTAGTAACAATCTCTTTTGCGCAACTATTCAGGGCTACACCTGCCAGCACTGTACCAACACCTACAGCACCGCCTATACGCAGGAAGTCCCGACGACTTAATTTTTCATCGTTTCTTTTAGAACTATCCCGATTCAGACCCTGGTTACTCATATCGTGCCCCTTTGTCAACTTTTACAGGATAACTCATTGCACCGACCTTTTCCAGGGCTGCACAGACTTCCTTTACACGGCCTGGTGCCAAAATTGCAATTGTCCCCCCCCCACCTGAGCCATTAATTTTAGCTCCCAGTGCTCCCATGTCCATCGCCCGGTTAATCATGAGATTGATCTTTGGAACAGTGATCTGTAAATAGTCGCGCAGATGTTTATGGTGCAGATTCATCAAAATTCCGATTTGCTTGAGGTCAACAGATTCCTGTTTAAAATGTTTAAGCGCTTGGCGTGTAAATTCATGATTGGTTATTGTTGCATAAAATATTGGGATTAGCGATTCTGGTAAATATTCACAATACTCATCAATTTCTTCAACTTGTACTTGAGCGAGCTTGAATTCGGGATCATTCTGCCTGAGAATTGATATTGCCCGTTCAATCGATGGTCGAATCCGCCCATGAACTTCCAGAATTTCTTTCGGGATTAATGAGTTACTGATGATTAATCCTTCAAGAGAATCCCCCAACTGTTGAACCTCATAAGTAGCTGTATCGATATGGATAACATTGCCCAGAGAAATAGAATAGTGATCCATCATACCACCAGGTTCCCCATGTTCCAGTACTTCAGCCTGATATGCCAAATGAGCTATTGCATGAGAATCATAATGATCATTTGGGCTGTATAATTTTAGCAAAGTTTTTAGCAAACCCACTATAATTGCACTAGAGCTTGAAGCACCTGCCTTGTAGGGAATATTTCCTGAATAGGTGAGCTGACAGCCAGTGTGAAATTTTATGCCTTCACGGCGCAGTACCCGGATTGTGGAAGCGATGTAATCCCGGGATTCTAAGACCTTAAATTGTTCTTCCAGGTTAATTTTACGCACTGTATTAATGTCAGGCGTATTGATAGTCATGAATGGATCGGTATTTAGCTGACCCTGAATTTTTATATAACGGTTTATTGCCGTGGCAATAACAGGCAATCCAAGATAGTCCTGGTGTTCCCCAAAAAGACATATCCGTCCAGGTGATTTTACTCGAACAATGGGTGAAGTGGTCATAGAATTCCTATTAGAAAGAATCACTCTTCGGTGAAACCCAGGATAGAAGTTGGGGAGCCCTCAGAGGGCTCCCCGGAAAAACACAACTCTCTAACTTATTTGAGCATAATCATCTTACCGGAAACTACACCGGCAGGAGTTGAAATACGATAAAGATATACACCAGAATCTACTGATTGATTAAAATCATTCATACCATTCCAGGTTATCTCATTCGCACCAGAATGACCCATGCCACTATAAACGGAGGCCACTTTTTGGCCAAGCATGTTATAAACATCCAAACTAACTGCAGAAGCATCACCAAGGGTGAATCTGATTGTAGTACTTGGGTTAAAAGGGTTGGGATAGTTACCAACGATGGCAAATTCACTTGGGATAGAAATAAGTTCTTCATCAATAGCTACTGGTTCTACCCGAGCTGTTCCACCTGAACCATAAGCAAAGGTAGCTGTTTCTCCACCAATGTCATTTGGAAAAGCATCATTGCTCCAATTCACTGTTTCTTCATTCAATACGAGCAAACGAAGACTTTCGTAGAACGTTCCGATTTCACCAATAGCGTCTCTTTCAATAGAGAGCTCATAAGCATTATCATCAGCATTAATCCCTGAAACAGTAGCACATTCAATCTCGACCCATTCTGTTACAGAGCCAGCACCAACGATATTAATAATTGTATCCTGACTAGTTAGTGGCCATTCAATCCAGTAATCCACACCAGTAGCCCACCAATCCCAAGTTAGTCCAGTTGCCGCACTGGCATCTGTATCTAAAAAGATTTGTGGTTTGCCACTAACACTTTCAAGATCACCAAATATTCCATCTTCATTGATATCAACTCTGATAAAGACAAATTCATCGTTATAGGTCATGTAGACATCTTTAATATCCATTGATGGATAATCAATGTCACCTGTCTCTTCAAGGCCATGAGGTGGGGCATCCATCTGCATGTGGGGGAACCAATCTGTCATATCACCATCAATTGTGATATCATAACTAAAGAAATAATCCATCGTAGTACTGCCGATATCATTTGGAAACGCATCGTTGCCCCAGGTTGCAGTTTCCTCGTTTAAGACTAATAACCTTACACCAGCTGCATCGAGAAGTCCCAAGTCGGTACGACTGATAGATATCTCATACCCATTGTCATCAGCATTAATTGCTGAAACCGTGGCACATTCTACATTTACCCATTCTGTTACCGATCCAGAACCTTGTATATTTACAATAGTATCCTGGCTGGTTAATGGCCATTCGATCCAATAATCAACACCAGTTGCCCACCAGTCCCAAGTGAGACCAGTTGCAGCGGACATGTCTGTATCTAGAAATATCTGTGGTTTTCCACTAACACTTTCAAGATCACCAAACATACCATCTTCATTAATATCCACGCGGATATAGAGAAAATCAGCATCATTGGTCATATAGACATCTTTAATATCTATTTCAACAATTGCCTGATCACCAGTTTCTTCAACATCTCCTGGCGCCACATCGACTTGCATATCTGCTGTCCAGTCAGACATGTCTCCATCAATTGTGATAGTTGCAGCCATTCCATACACTGCAAATAGCAGAATGGATAGTCCAACCAGCGTGTTCTGTAGCATTTTACGCATTTTACAACCCTCCTTAGGTTTGTTTTCTATCTATTTTAGAGCCAATACTTTCCCTACAGAAAGCAATGGATCTTTTGCATTGTTATCTTTTAGAACCCGGAATAAATAGAGACCCGACGCAATATTTCTGTTCCGGTTATCACGTCCATTCCAGGTAATTTGTTCATCAACTCCCACCTGAAATTTGATTGAATTCACCAATCTACCCCTTAGGTCATATATATCAATATGCCCCTTTCCACCATATCCAGCAGGTTTTGTAATTGTAAAGGTCACTGCTGTATTAAAAGGATTAGGACTGGTCGATATTATCATAGACTCAGGTAGGCTGAGATTTTGAACACCAAGGGGTGTCATATCGTAACTATAACTATCGGTTGTATACTCATCTGGGGCATAGTCATCATCCCCGACCTCTGAGTTATCATTAACGTTAAAGAGTAGGTTTAATTGAATTCCAGCCAGGTTAAGTGTCTCAATTGGGATGCTAGCTTCAAACCGTGGCTCACCAGTAATGCCCACGTGCAGGTCAATTCCCCCGATCCATTCCCAACTCCAGGAATCATTGGAACCTGTGTAGTGCCACAGTGAACTATTCTCGACCATATAGTCGGCTCCCAGGGCTGATCCTCCGCTGTGAAAACCGGTAGAAAAATTTTCATCTGTATCCAAAAACAAATGATAGAAATAACTGTTGATTTGAGGAATCTCACTAAAGCTGCATGAGAAATAGAGGAAGTCTTCATCATGAGCTGCCCACACATCCACAATATCGCAGGCCGAAATAGGAGTATCCCCTGCCATTTCGATTAAGGCCCCTTGAACATCAAGATTGTCGATATTGAGCCAGTCATTGAATTGACCATCAATTGCCAGATCACCGAAGGAGTTTGGATCAGTAGAGATTTGATAAACCCGACGATTCATATCAGTGTGTGCTTCAGGAGTTCCATCGATGGCTCGCATTGCCACAAAATATTCAGAAAAGACCTCAACATTGTTTACTGTGAATTCCCAATCGAAATTTTCCGAAGCCGTAGGGCTAATAATTTCAAAGATATTTCCCTCATCAAAATCAGGGAAAGCATCGCCAAAATAGAGCTGATAGGAAATAGGCCAGGTTTGATCAATTGCTGCATTCCAGTAAAGGGTTACCTCGGCAGCATCATATTCAAAATACAGAACTCCTGGCAGATTAGTCCAGGTTGGAGGATTATTATCAACGGGATGATTATGATAGGCATCATAGCGAATTTCATTAAGCATGACCGAACTCACGGCTGTAAGCCAAGCCTGATCAACCTCAGTGAATTGAATTTGCTGGGTCAATAAGGTTTCGTAATCAGCTTGCTCAACTGTGACATAATCCAATGCAACAGGTGTAAACCCATCTGGTTTAATTGCCTCCGCATTGATCAGTGGGGCCCAGGTATCTCGAGCGTTTTCAAACCACGGGCTGACATAACCAATTTCCTGCTCCCAATCCCAGGTGAGGTAATAGCCCTCATACATATAAGCATTAATAGAAGTCCTGATCAGGTCGCGATAAGCAAAACCGGGGAGACTGGGATGCATATAAATTGAAGGGTTGTTTGCGAATAGAAATTTGTCAGGATATTGACTGCGAAGATGTGCAATATACTCTGCCATTCCCTGGGTCGTCCAACCATAGACACCGCCCCAACTTGCAGGTGCCGGCACTGTAATAGTATCCAGGAACAGGCCATCACAGGCTTTCTCGATGAGAATGGCATCAACCATGGTTGCGTTATACTCCCACCAGGATGGATCGCCTGCATTTACAAAATAACTGTTCCAGGTCCCATTCATATCAGGGGCACCGTTATGATCCTGATCATCAAGAAAGAAAGAAGCATAGCCAGCATGTTGGAAGATGGTATCTGCCCCATTATAGTACACAGGCCCACTTCCGTCTCCGGTCACATTGCTTGATCCAGATTCCCCCATACTGAGATATGCAAATACCAGTACATCATCATCTGTTCCGGAAAGATTGTCTAATCCGTTTTGTATATCTTGAACTTCTTCGGCCGCTACTTGCAAGCCTGATAAAATAATAAGATCAAAATATTGTGCCTGATATACTTCAGCCTCACCCATGGAGCCATAATAGCAGAAGTAATCCATATCTGCACTGAAGTCAGGCAAAGGACCTGTCACTTGGGCAAACCCGAAAGTGATAATGAACAATATGGCAAGACTGATTCGCATAATTATAAGGTATAGCCTATCCTATAGCCCTAACGGATAACCACAAATTTTTCATACACGTCAGGTAGTGTGCTACCATCAAGATTTTCACAATCGGAAATCATGGCCAAATAAACACCACTGGCAATTCGTTGATTCGAGTCACTCAACTGATTCCAACTTTCGTCACTACTACCAGTTGTATGGGCTATGGTCTTGATTAAGTCGCCAGTAGAATTGTGAATATTGATGGTACAGAAGGCAGGAAGATTTACGAAAAGTAGCTTGTCCCCCTCCCCTGTGAAATTGAGTTCGTTACCAGAAATGATGTATGGATTCGGCACAACTCTTACATTATCGTTATTTGTGGGTGCTGGCTTAAAAGCAACTGCATCGGTAGCCGTTCGATTTTGATAGTGCGAGCTCTCCAATGCCCTCCCTGGAAAAAGACCATCATTTTGCGTCCCATCGTCAACAGTGGTTACGTAATAGCGATAACTCTCGCCCCGTACAGTCGTTGTATCCAGATATTCTGTTACATCTGTTCCCAATTCAGCAATCAGCTCATAGACAATCCCTTTACCAAATTCATCTTCTTTGAAATTGATCAATTGAGCACCCAGTTTCCGGTAAATTCGATAACCAGCTAAATCGGCCACACCGGTTACGGGGTCGAGTGCAGAGCTCATATCTTCCCAGACAAGCTTGATGAACCCACCACCACTAGATACTTCTAAGGCTGGAGATGGCAGTGGAGCCGGTACAGGTTGTCCACTGTTCATCCGATCCCAGGCCCAGCGTGCCCGGCTTAAATAATCGTACAATGAATCCAGTCCCTGACCAATAAAATCACGTTTAGCGTCGTCGTCAAATGTGGCACCTGCTTCATCACGATACCAACTCAACCATTCCTGTCCTTTGGTCACAGTCTCATCATAATTCACACCACCAACACCAACGGCGTAGACAATATCTACATCCTCACCTAACGAAAAGTCGTAGGGACCCATGCTCATATGCATATGGTCACCTTTCATCCAGTGACTGTTCCCTGGATCCTCCCAATCTGGTGGATGCTGTTTTTCCCCTGAGGATAGATAATCATAGCCAGGTTGGCCGCTATAAGTTCCCGCCCACACTTCAAAGATGGTGGACATGGCCAGGGTACCTGGCATATCGGGGTCATCAGAAGGATCAGAAGTGGTCTTATCGGCGTGAATGAGTGTATATCCCGGGAACTGATAAGAGAGGAATTGCCCTTTTACTTCATGTAGAAAACTCGGGTCTCCCGTATCATTAAAATATTTGCCACCAGATTCAAGAGATGCAATATCGGTATCATCGCCATCCCAGCCATATACCAACAGCATATCATCCCGTTCATTATCAATTCCTGAGGGATAAAGTGGATCAACCATTTCCCAGTCCATCCAGTCATCGAAAGCATCTCCGCCCCAGCGGTGTCCCAAAATCTCCTTCTCTCCAGCAAAACTGGGAAGCATGTTATAGCCTACTCTAAAATATACATTTGATAAATCTTGGGAGGGGTAATCCGGCAGAGAATCCCGAAAGTCAGAATCTCCGGTATATTTAAAATTCAGGTGATATATGATATAGTCATCATGGTATTCGTTGGCAAATGAGTAGGTTTTCATTGTTACGTAAAATCCGGGTGTAGATTTCAACACAAGATCGATTTCTACATCGGACATCATCTCTTCGGCAAGCTCACCATTGAAGTCATAACTATCATTGATACCATCAACCGTAATTTGAGGTGGTGCATAACGACGATATTCATATATACCCCAAGGAGGACCTTGTGCAGCCAGATCAGTATCAAGTGATGGTATACCAACATACTTTTCATTCAGGGTTTCAGTGGTATCAAATGGAACGCTGGATGAATCAACAGAGTATGATCTGTACGATTCGACATTGATCGAAACAATGGAAAATTGACAGTTCTCTGAGTCATAAACCCCTTGTGGCCAGCTTAGTACCGGCTTAGTAGGACCAGAAGTATCCAGGAATAGTCCCGTATCGATTCGATGCTTTAATTTCCCTAAATCATGGAATCGGCTCCCCACATAGGTCTGGGATTGAATTGTAGTGATCAACAGCAATAAAACGCTGAGTATTTTAAATAATCTTACAAATTTCATAGTGCTTTCCTGAGCCTTTAAAATGAGAACCGCATACCAATAAATATGTCGCGTGGATTCAAGAACTGGGTCCAAGTGTACCACCCCAGCTCCAGATAATCCTGGTCATAAATACCGTATTGATCATCACCGTGCTGATCACCTGTTTCATGAGGTAGTTTTAAAGATGAGAGATAGGTTGGGTAACGTTCAACATTGGTCAGTCTTTTTTCATTAAACAGATTTGAGATCGTGGCGTAGATGACAAAATTACGATTGCCAAGGAGTGTTGTTTTTTCAATTGAAAGATCTGTATTTGTCCAGTCAACTGATTCAAGCCAATGTCTGGTGGACAATGCTGCTGTTTCATCCAAAATAAATTTTCCACCATCAGACCAGGAAGTGATGATGCTTGCTTGCCACCCTCCCAGTGGATAGACACCCGCTATTTTGCGACCATATTTGCTCGGCGTCATAAAATTCAGGTTTGCAGATACTGATGGAATCGGATCTGTTCTAATCTGATCATAGAGGAGGCTGGCTTCATAATAGAGAAGGGGGTCTTCATAGATTCCAATCTCTCCAGTTCTGCCCGTACTACTGGCCAGGTATTCAAAAGTGGTATAGAACGTAAACCACTTACCCATGTTCTTTTCAATTCGGAATTCGACAGCCCGAATATCCCTATATTGATTGTTCGCCCAGGTTGCGATCTGAATATCGCCTGCTCCCAACTGTCCATTACGAATTTCCAAAGCAACCACTTCATTCGAAACATCTTTATAGTACGCACCCAGATGTACCAGGTATTGTTTCGCAATACTGTGCTCATAACCGATCTCATACTGAATAGTTTTCGGAAAATCGAGGCTGAGATTGGGGATAATCTGAACACCCCCGGGTTTCACGTTAAAATAGTACCTGGGCTGTGCCACTTGATAAAAATGCCCATAGTTAAAATAAATTTTAGCCTCAGCAGAAATCGGATGGGAAATACCCAATCGAGGACTTAAAACAAATGTAGCTGTTTTTTCATCAGTTCTGAGAGAATCAAAAGTATTATCGCCAAGGAAGTAGCCTAAAGTATAGGGGGAATTAAAAGGATCATTCAGATTAAAAGGTTTATTTCGAGGATCATAGTAATCCATTCTCAATCCAAAATTTGCAATGAGCCCCTCATATTCAAGGCGATCCTGGATAAAAGCGCTACCCTTGAGTGGGTCTTCAGTATAGTAGATCCATTGGGTAGGAGCTTCTTCGTATGAATAAATGCCACCACCACTATTTTGCAACTCTCGTTCTTTAAATTGGGTATAGCTTAAGTCAAATCCAGCTTTGATTTGATTTTGTTTATTGATTTGAGATACATAAGTAGCATGGAGTCTAAGCCCCTCATACGTCGAATGATTTTGTCCGCGACCTAAGCCTCCCAAAATGGATTGATTCTGCTGATCCCATTGTTCCGCTCCATCACCCAAGTGACCTCGAGGGCCTTCATCATATCCAACCCCAGCAATAAAATGGATCAAGGTCGTATCCCGATCATCCAGTGGTTCCTGGACTGTCTTATCTTTGGTATATTCCATTCCAATATCCATATAACTTGACGGATTGAAGATATAGGACATTTGTAATCCACCGACGTAGGTATAGTTTTGGATTGGATTATAGGCTCCTTCAGCCCAAATATTTGTGGGTGAATTTGCCATGTAAGACATGGTATAAACTGATCCGCTACTTCCATTTAGAACTGCTGGAGAAGCGCCATAAACACTGCCCCCCCCCACACCATCTTCGTAGCTATAAAGATTTAAGATTTGTAGTTTGATCTTATTGTTCAGACGATAGTTTAATTTTAATTGACTAACCGAATTGAAATAGGCTTTACGGCTGAATGGCAAATAATACTGCGTATTCTCAAGCCTTTGTGAATACATGAAATGTAGCCCCTTGATAGGTGTTGGCCCAGTAAGCGTAATGTCAGCCACTACATCAGGTTCATTCCCATATTCGATTTCACGATGTCGCCATTTCCAGATTTCCAGTGCTTCCTGAGGGGTGTAGTCATTCGATTCAATATTATCTCTAGCGTTATTAAGCGCGACCTGATTCCACCCAATAAACTCAAATGGATAGTCTCCAGACTCTACATCTTCTCTCGTGATTCCTTCAAAAGCTTTATCCCCGGCATAGACAGTCCAAAAGGGACCATCAGGCGCATAAGGACTTGGTCCAAAATGTTTTCTGGCAGGTGGACTGAAACGTACGTCCCCATGCAACTCAAGTTGATCCTGCCCCTCCCTGGTAATGATGTTCACAATACCTGAACGCACCGAACCAAACTCAGCGTTAAATCCACCTGATAATATTTCAATTTCTTCAATGGAAGACATGCTGATATTGGACAGAGCAACCTGAGTACGATCATTCATTAGCGAGACACCATCAACAATGACATTCGTTTCATTAATGCCACCACCTCGAATACTAAAACCAGAACCAGATGCATTTGATTCTGCTGAAACACCTAACTGAGTGGTTAATATTTCATCGATACCCTCTAGGGGTAGTGCAGCTATATCTTCAGCTCTGATATGTATTTGACTTGCTGAAACATCCAGCTTGATCACTTCACGATCTGCAAGCACCACAATTTCTTCACCTTCCAGAGTTGCGGCAACCATTCCGAAATCAACTGAAGTTGTTCGATTGGAATAGACGACGATTTTCTCATTTTTTTTGTTCGCATAACCAATCATATTACAGGAAATATTATATATACCGGGTGCAAGATTGATCAAATAATAGTCACCCTCTACATCAGTTGCAGCACCAATCACTCTTGGCACGGGAATGACATTTGTGCCATTCCAACGTTCTAAAACCATAACATTGGCACCGGGCAACCCTTCACCCGTTGTTTCATCAATAACTTTACCGGCGACCTTACCACTACTGGCGCCAAAGCTGAGATTTACAGTCATTAATAAGATTATAATAGTGAGATAGCTTTTTAAGTTCATATGTAGATTAACCTTCATCATAATCACCTATTGCCTGTATCCAGTTGTACCAATGTAAACCTGCTGGATCATGCCAGGATCAGTAGCAGAAGTCACTTCAAAATCATCCGAGATATTTGAATACACCAAGAGGAGATTTATCCCATCCCAGGCCATATAATTGGCTGTTGGTACGATATCGTTGGGGAAAAACTCTACCAGATCACCGGTGTCCATGGTATACCGATAGAGTGTACTACTTCCATCTGGTACAAAGTACAAATTACCATCGATATCAAATTCGAGAGCATACACATTTTCAAATTCATCCAGGACCACCTCTGTCTCACCCAGTGTTTCACCGATGATTTGATTGCGACTGATAGCAGCACCTTCTGTGTGCCCTGCTTGGGTCACATAGAGATAGTCACCCATTATTTTACAACTGGTTGGTCTTGAATAATCTGCCACTTTGATCCCGAGAGTCGTATCTGATATGGCAGTCCCAACAAATATTCGACCTGGGATTGGCTCCCAATAGATCCCACCTGAGATATCTGTTATGGTGGTATCAAAACTGTCTTCGACTGGTGTAATATCCATTTCGTAATAACCCAGACTTGAATAAAACATATTTCCAGTGGTTTGTTGAAAGTCTATACCTGAAGGCGCAACTGTATTTTTAATTTTCTTTTTAAAACTGGTAGAACCATCAAACGGAATTGCAGAAATCCACCCCATTTCACGCCCTCTTCTCAGGTTTGAACCCCAGATAGTATCCGTATTTGTTTCGTATATTAAATTCCCGAGAACTGAGGAGGTTCTGACTAAAGCGACATTGCCGTCCTGACTAAGACTGTACATCCCCCGACTCCAATCAGCTTCGCTCTGATTCACGATGAAGTAAATTGTGGAATCAGGTCCGGTAGTAATACCAGCTGGCCAATAAAGCGTATCAGTAAGGGCATTCAATGCCTTATAAAAAGTAAAGGCCAGAGTATCATCAACGGTATTGCCTGAAGTATCCTGAGTTTCGCCTTCCCAATAACCCCAGAATTCACTCCCGATAACTGCAAGCTTTGGGATTACCGTTTGATCATTTACCATGGGCAACTGCACCCTAAGCTCAGTAGCTGAAGCTTCTTTCACAACGGCAACAACAGATCCGAAAAGTACCATATTGTGATCTATATCTGATGAGAAATTCTCTCCAGAGATAATCACTTCACTGCCAGCAAATCCTGAATCAGGCACAATACTTGAGATAAGTGGTGCGGGGCCACCTGTGGGATTAGGATCTGTCCATATCGAGCTTTCTTCAGTACAGCTTAACAGGCTAAATACGATGATCAAAGATGTGATATATCGAATGTGTGTAAACATTTTCCCCCCAGCCTAATTTATTGACAGACCAAGTGTAAAAACATGGACTGGATTGAAAGTGATAAAATTATTGTAGGCATAATCAAACTGAAAACCCAGGTTGCCCACATGGTGTTTAAAACCAACACCTAATGAAAAGTTTTCCTCATCATAGTTAAGCTTATAACCAGCCCTAAGCGCGATCATTTGATTTAACTCATACTCTGCACCCAGATGAATTCGCTCTGTATAATCTCGGGGATGTATAAGGTCAAAATACACCGTCATTTGCTGGTTTTTATCCCGACCCATGGCTGTAAATATATCCATGGCTGCGCCAAGCTTGAAAGTGAGAGGTAACGGAAACGATTCAGCGATATAGCCTTCTTCCTGAGAAAAATTAGTCAGGGTCATTCCAATCCGCAAATCTCCATACCCAGGATAAAACAAAGTCCCAATATCAAAGGCAGGTACACCAAGTGCTGCATCTATTGCTACAATTTCACCTTCAGAGAAATCATCAGTGGTGTATGCTGTCCCAAGATTCTCATAGCAGTACTTTATGACACTACCTACAGAAAATTTATCACTGATTGCCGCTGCCAAGCCAATTCCCGCAGAAATACCCGTTGGTGAAAACGTGCCTATATCCACATATCCATCGTCGTTATTGGCTCGAATTGTTGCGTTGAGGGTTCCATAATTGACGCTAATCATCTGAGCAGACAACACGAGACGATCATTCAGTTTGTACCCTAAACTGCTGGCTATATGATTGATATCCGCAATCCAGGATACATTGGAAATACTAAACCCGGAATTTGGGATATGGGCCATCCCTGCTGGATTCCAGAAAACTGTAGTTAAGTCACCATCCATAGTCGTCACGGCTGATCCCATGCCCATGGCACGTGCCCCGACAGGAATGGAAAGCCACTTAAAGCCCGTTTGTGCTAATTTTTTTACAGCCCAGACATTCTGAGGTAGTGCCAACATAAATAGCAACCCGATGACCAGTATTCTCCCGGTTTTTAGCATAGCTACGCCTCTATACTTTAAAGATTTCATTTGTCTATTTCAGATAAATCGCTTTTTGAATTGTAAATTCTTGATAGGATCCAGCCCGGATATAATAAAGGCCACTTGGAATTGTTTCATCTGGATGCCATTGAACACTGTACTGACCGGGGAAATATTCTTCGTTCGAGATCACTGTGACCTGTTGCCCGAGTTGATTATAGACCTCAAATATCACTGGGACTTCCTCCAGCACTTTAAACTCAAGGGTAAAACTACCATTGAATGGATTAGGAAAACCCTTTAGTATTTCGAAAGAACCTGGCTTCAGGATTTCAGGTGTTTTGATAACTGTAGTTGGAGATATAATTCCAAATAAAAGGTCACCGGAATAGCTTTCTCCTGCAGCACTGCTGGAAATTGCCAGTACATGCCCCAAATCATTATATCCGGTTTCGTCCTCCCAAACCCCCTCATTTGCCAGATGAATCGCAAATTCCGGGCGATAGCGAAGGGCGGGCACTGGATCTGACAGATGAAGGAATAAGTCGTAATTTCCTTCAGGGATGTCAACAGGAATACCACCTGTTATGTTTATTGTGGCATTTTCACCAGCCATCCACCACCTGGGATCTACTCCACTTAAAAGTGTATATTCTATTCCAGAGGTTTGGTTGCGAATGACCAGTTCACAATTTCTGGGATTGTAGGGACTGGCAAAGCCCTCATTAAAAATGGTAAATTCAGTCTCAAGAATTCCACCTGGTTTGACTTCATTTTGGAGTTGAGAGTTAATCAGTTGAAAACGGTAACCCAAACGTCGTTGAATCTCATCCCAACAACCATTATCCTCCCAACCATTTAGAACATCAGGATGATAGTCGCGATTTAAAATAGACCAGCGCATACGAGCTAAATCCACAAGGGCGTTTTCACACCCGGAGTAAGCACTGGGATTACAGGTCTCGCCCCCCTGTGGAACATAACGATTGTCTAGATTAAGATACGTTTTATCAGCTTCGATATCATCATAGGTTCCATAATCAGTTGAACTTGCCAGGAAGCAATCATTATGGGCACCGGTTCTAGCTCGATATGATTCTGAAAATGCTGAATCAGGAGACAAAGGATCGTTTGTCCCGAAGATAGCCTTCTTGTACCCTGGAGTACGCACAACCACCATTCGATTATCAGGTAATGCTGCCAATTCACTGTACAGGACCGCTCGACGGTCATTTGTATTGGCCAGGTCATTACTCGAATAGTACCATTCGCCCCAGGCACCAATGAAGCCAGCTTCGATATAGGCAATAGCATCAGCATTTTCTGCCCAAACAGATCCTAACTGTTCGATATGAGTCTGGATCCAGGCTAGGGAGGCATCTTCACCATTCTGGTTATCGGTATAACTGTATCGCATGACCAGCTTAATACCACCTTCCCTGGCAGCAGTTAGATCATTATGGACCCTACTTAAAAATATTGAAGACAAACTATCTGAACGAAAAGCTTCAACATTGTAGATACGTTGAGCGACGGTTAAGCCCCCCGCTCTCAGCATGTTTGCATAGGTAACCGATACGGCGCTACTCTTGTAGGCTGAGAGACCTCGCTCGGGATTTAAAAACAGTTCATTCGTAGGTGTATATGTGTAATCGGTGAATGTTTGTCCGGTTAATCCGAGGGTCATAAGGAATGCTATCAGGCTTAGTTTTAAAATTCTCATGGTAACTTTCGCATAAATATTTTTTTCCTCAGAATTTCCCTATAGGGTATCGAGGTTTATGAATTGTTTCGATCGAATGTTAAGTGCAGAATAGGCTTGAAAACGAGCTAGGGCTGAAGTTGTAATTGAAAAAGCTATCTTTGCCCGCAAAACAAGCGACTGCTCAAAACCACAGTCTATGCGTTTTGATGGTGCAGATACACAATCTAGAAGGAGATAAGTGATTTGTTTAGCAGTTACAACCCAGCCCATATTTTTACTGAAAAGAAAGATTAAATTCACTGTATTTGCTGTCCTATCATTCAATTTCCCAGTGGTTTACAAATTTTTTCCAGAAATATTTATTGCCATATTCCTTTGCAATATTCCAGCATAATTAATTTTCTCCATGACCATTGAAGCTGCTCCCAGGATGTTTGAATTTTCTCCGAGTGTGGAATTCTGGATAGAAATATTGCTACCAATTTTGGGATTTGTATTCCTGAGGAGGCTCTGCTGAATCGAATTAGTTAACAATGCGCCTGCTTTTGAATGTTTACCACCCAGTATAATTGTCTTTGGATTCAGAATTTGTAATACCATGGCAAGCGTCTTGCCAATAGCAGTGCCAGATTCGTGCAGCAAATTTATTGAGAACTCATCTCCTGCCTGTGCAGCTGTTACAATTTTTCTTGCGGATATATTTTTAGGGTCTTCTTGAAAGTCATCAATGAGTAAAGATTTCTCACCGTCTTGCAACCTGCGAATTGCCTCCTTGGCAATAGCTTCTCCTGATGCAACTGTCTCTAAACAACCGTATTTCCCACAGTGACATTGTTCGCCATCTTCTCTAACCTGAATATGCCCAAATTCACCAGCGAAACCATCCGCTCCCAGATAGACAGCCCCATCAAGAATCAAACCCAAGCCAATACCCCATCCTAGATTTATAACCAGCGCATCGCTCTGATCTATTGCAGCTCCAAACTTAGATTCTGCATAAGCCATCAGGTTAACGTCATTTGAAATAACCACTGGAAGTTTAAAGGCATCTTCAAGAACATCCCTGATTGGTTTATCATAAAAATTCAAAAAAGAGTAACTGATCCCCAGATCCGAATTTACAAAGCCTGGAATGCCAATGCCCATGCCAATGTATTTCTCATTTGGAATATCTAATTCCGCCTTCATCTCTTCAATATTTTCAACCATGAGCGGCAAAAACCCATTTTCATGTTGAAATACCCTACTTCGA
Source organism: Candidatus Neomarinimicrobiota bacterium (assembly GCA_034716895.1). NCBI lineage: Bacteria > Pseudomonadati > Fidelibacterota > Fidelibacterota bacterium. The sequence continues at coordinate 13,957 of JAYEKW010000041.1, read as the reverse complement.
AAGTGCCTATTTGCCACCACATTTCGATTTAAATCCATGATTGCCAATTTTGTATTTAACCGCCCTGCATCAACGCAGATGATGTAACCAGCTTCTGCATTGAGTTGATATTGAGCAGCTCTACGGCCACCACTTGACCGACTCTCTTCATGAATGATCACAAAGTTGGCCTGCAACAAATCCTCAATTAGTTTTGAAGCGGTTGGAAAAGTGATTTGAAGCAGATGTGAGAGATCTCGCAACGTCGTATTATCGTTATAAAACAAGTACTTTACAACTTCCCCATGGCGAGATGAGAACCGGATATGATTAATGTTTGTCATATTTGTCTCCAATATAAGCGTCTAGTTGTGCCTTATCAAGCATATATTAAAATATTTTAATATATATCTACTGTTTATATAAATTATTTATTATCTACTTTATCAACTTGGATCGTCCAGGCTCTGGCTATGATTACCTCATAAAAAGAGACTTGGAATTTATAGTGCCATTTGGAAATACAATTGGTGCAACAGGAAACAAGCATATGGAATGAGTGTTATTCCCCCCAACTTCTCATTCTGAGTGATTTGCCCTGGACAGCGCCTTTGATTTTATCTTGCTCATATTCTGCAATAATTCGAAAAGGTGGATCTATTTGCCCCCAACCTGAAACTTTCAGATCAGACTTACCCCATATCTTAAGCAGTATTTCCAGGTTTTGACCTGGGATCAGTTCACCCACATACGGCTCCATCTTGTAGTTCGGCAATGATGTCTCAGAGAGCCGCAACTTAAACTTTATCGGTTCAGATATAGAACCTGCATTCAAATTGAATTCCTTATTGGCAGGCCGATGAAATAGGGGTGGTGAATCCAGCGACCAGGATATGGGGCCAGCAAAGACCCCCATAATATCTAGCTCTCTCCTGGATCGTGCAGAAGCCAAATAGTCATCAGCTTGTGTACCATTTGCATTTTTAGTAATTACAAGCGAATCCATAGGCGTACCGTCAATTTCATATACCTGTAACTCAAAACTTTCTGCACTCACTTTAACATCTGCATAATGGTTTGTAGATTTGGCGTAAGCTAAAACAGGATGTTGTATCGCTTCATAGAGACCCGCTCCTGACCCCCCTGTGGTTATGTAAGTAATCGTCCAGCTGTTCTGCTCACCACTGTAAACAGGATAAAACCGTTCATAAATATGAGAATGACCTCCAAAAACAACATCAACCCTGTATTCGCGAAACAAATCAGGCCAATCAGGATTACCCCAGAAGGACCGGTGTCCCCCTAGGTTGTAGGTTGGTCTATGCATAAAAACGACATTCCACTTCCCCTTCGATGCCGCCATATCTTGCCTGAACCAATCCTGCATCTTTTCTGAGTCTGCGTGGCGGTAATCCAGAGAAACAAAATGGACCATCCCATAATCAAATGAATACCATAGTTTCTCATATTCAAGTTCAGGAAAAAGATAGTGATTAAAGAGCGCTCCATCATCGCCACTCCCCTCATGATCACCAAGAGTAGAAATAAAGGGGCGCTCTGCTATAAGTTTTTCAGCAGGGCCAAAATAAAACTTATCCCATTGCTCAAAATTTCCACCGTTCTCCACAAGATCCCCCATGCTTATCACAAAATCAGGATCAGAGTTTGAGATACCGGCTACAATTTGGGAAAATATCTTAGGGTGGGAGCGGCTATCACCTGAAATGGCAAAGCTGCAACTAGCCTGCGCATCTGGGGGAGCCTGAAAAGTATATACATCTCCTTTTTTTCGCCCAATTTTTACTTGATATTTATATGTTGCATCAAGCAAAAGGTCTGTGAGCTTTGCTTCATACAAGTAGTGACCAGAGACCTTGCCCAATAACCTGGCTTTCACTTTGTGTTTTAGTTTTGAGTTCTGACCATAATAGACTTTACCTGTATTTTCCTGGTCAAGCTCCCAGCGAATTGAAATACTGCCAAGTTGTGGATCTGCTAGATAAGGACCCTTGGTCATATTCTGTCCATTAACTGAAAAAGCAAACACCAATGTCAACAATACGAAAACAGATGTACGTTGTAACATAAATTCCCCTTAATTATTACTGGGCTAATACCTTTAAAGTCATTCAGATATTTCCAAAAGCCGGGTGCTATTAGGCGGCAAGGTCAAGCGGATACGTACATGTTTCCTGCTGATCTTTACGTGGCCAGGCTCATCTGAAATCAGTTCCTTAATCGATTGAGGTTTAGGCACGCCTAAAGCTCGATAATCAATGGTAATTTCTGTATTAACAATAGATTCTGAAGTATTCATAACTGTAAAGTATAAATCACCTGTGCTCCCAAAGCGCTCCAAACGAATATCACCATGATCTGCTTTTGCCCCCGTAATTGGCTCCCATCCCGCTGCAGCAATCTTTTGGATAAGTGGAATATATTTTTTAAAAAAAGGCCGCCCAATATCATAGTTTTTGGAATCTTCCCAGTAGGGATCATTTGATGCATCTGCGCTGAAGAATGAGGGAAAGAAACCATAAAACAACATCCGCTCAAAGTATACCCGGTAGCCATCATAGGGGGCCTTAGTGAAGTCATCACCAGAGAAACCTTCATTTAGTAATACTACGATTGGTTTTTGGTAGGCAATAGAACGTCGAAATTGAAGAATCCGACTATCATAATCTGCAGCATGGAACCAACTGAATTCAGCCCCAAAGAGATCCAAGATTCCGGCGGAGAAGGGTGTCCAGCCAAAACCGTTTCCCATGACCAGCTTTCCAATACCGTGCATTTCATCGGCAATTTGATGCATCATTTCATATTCACTGCTGTAGTTCCAGATCGCCGGTCGAGGTGGATTTGCTGACGTAGAAAAGGTCAAAGGATAATCAGTATATCTGAAATGATTCTGATCATAGTTAAGATCATGATGCCAATTCCACTCCATAGAATCGAAATAAATACCATCTACATCCAATGCCAAAGCAGGATTTATCTCTGTCTGTAAAACATATTCAAAGCGGTTAGGTGAGGGTAATTCAGGGTCAACATTGGTGGTAATACTTACTGCCCAACCACTTTTGAACCAGGGTGTTTCCAAACGACGGGCTTGATACAATCCCTGTTTATCGAGAGTCACGGAACTGGGAAAATACGCCAAGTGCCCTTCTGGGATTGTTTCACCACCAATCACTGAGGCATAAGGCGCATCTAGTGACTGAATAGGGATTTGAACATCCCAGGGTTCCGTGTATTGGAAGCTGTATACATCTGGAGCTGTTTTGTCAGCTAGCATGGTTAGCGTAGCAGGCTTTATTCCTTGATCACGGGTCGAATGACCAGTCTCGTGAAAAGCAAATCCAAAATCTTCCCACTTATCTATGGAGAACAGGGGGGTAAAGGGTAGCCAGATACCTTCATGTTCTACACGTTTCTTGAAGTACTCTGCTTGAATTGCATAATAAGCTGCCAGAGCTGATCGAAAGTGCCACTGAGATTCATGCTCAAACAGATAAAGTTTAAAATGAGCTCGATTGGGGAATTTTTGTGTTTCGGGACTAATTCCCAGGTCAAATTCAGCAACCATCCCACGCTCAGTTTGAGCACTAAGACGATAGATCAAGGGCAGCCCCATGTCAACCGCCCAGGCATAACCATGTGTATCTGAGGAGATTGACGCCAGCGGATAATAGGACATCTGTCCAGTACCAACCAAATCGTTGTACCCTCCATTCGATTGCTCATTCGCATTGAAAGAACCATCTGGTGGATGCTGGGTAGCAATATTGACATACTCAGAATAATGATGCTGAGCGGCTGTTATAGACTGACTATCATCAATATTTTGATCCCATTGATAGGAAAGCAGATTTTCAACAGGAATCGCCAGATCAACGGTAACACAGTGTTCTCCCCCATCATTCGACAAGACAGTACCATTACATTCCACATAGTCCCCCTGATCAATAAACACCAATTCCAGCTCAAAACCAGGGGTGATGTAGGTCAAGTGATTAGCCCTATTCAATGCATGAGAGCCACGCAGTATTAACGGTAGATTTCGGGAAACTCCATCAGCCAGGTGAATGGTCAGCCAGGGCTGAACTCTGCTCGCTAGCGTCATCATGCTAGTCGTGCCAAAGGCTGAAACAACTACGAATATGCCACTGAGGAACACGTGCAAGAAACGTTTCATGGTCTAGTCCTTGTCATTGGTAATAGGCCGTACAGTATAGTAGCCCAGTAATTGTGAAATTATTAAACGATAAAATGAGTCATGCTTTTAATGGAAAAAAGACAGATCAGCGTTTTTAATCAGTGCTCGTCGACAGAAACTGTGATCTTATCAAGAGCCTTCCATAAATACACAGCACTCATAAATACAACTCCCAGGGCAATATAGCCAGACCATGTCTCGCCAAACAGAAGCTGCCCAACACCATACAGGAACCCAAAAATAACAATCAGAGACGCAAAATATGCCATCACATCATTTTTAAAACTATGGGCATAGGGTTGAAAATCTGGTAGAGACTCGAATACTCGTTTCCAGCCATTTCCACCGATCCGCAATTTTTTATAAAATTCGATTACATGGGCACTGGGTTCAGTTGTCGTATAAATCATAACGCTGATCCACACGATAGCTGCGGCCACAGTTGTGATCAAAATTCTTACGGGAAACATCCCATCATAGCCCTCAAGTGGCGGGGCAGTTACTGACCAAAGCTGTAGAAAATTTGCAACAATAAGTGATGCAGCCAATGCTGATATTTCTGTCCAGGCATTGACCCTCCACCAATACCAACGAAGTACCAGAATAATTGCAGCTCCTGACTCCATGAGCGTGACGTATTTATAAATACCTAGAATACTGTTTAAGCGTGTTACAAAAAAGAGCATTAGCACGGCTAGTAGACCCCCGGTAACACGGCCATAGAAAATTGCTTTTTTTTCGGTTAGCTCAGGATTTCGCGGTCTGATAAAATCATTTATCACATAAGATGAGCCCCAATTGAGTAAGGTATTTATGGTACTCATATAGGCCGCTAATAAACTGGCTATCATAATCCCTTTCAGACCAACCGGCATAAACTTATCGATCATCATTGGATATGCCTTTTCAGAATCAACCAGGTCGGGAAAATAGATGACACTCAGCACACCAACAATGATCCATGGCCAACTCCGCACAGCATAATGCAAAACACTATACCACAAGTTAGCTAAGAGGGCATCTTTTTCAGTTTTACAGGCCAGAAGTCGCTGAATTTGATAGGCATACCCAGGTGCCATGCCCCACCAGAGCACACCCAAATACACGACAAAGGTAAGCACTTTTAAATCGAAATTTTCAAAACTGGGGAAAAAATTCAACATCTCGGGTCTAAAACCCGGACTCGCGGATAAGCGCTCCACAACACTCACGCCAGTAGATGCTGCATCGGCCCAGGCCAACCAGGCCAAACTAATCGCCCCAACCATGGCCAGAACAAACTGGAGTAGATCAGTGTAGACAACACCGTATAGTCCAGATAAGATCGTATAGAAAAAAGTCATTGTGGCTAGACCGACTATCAATGCCAATGATGGAGTGATAGGTCCAAGGATGGGTAGGGTAATAAGAGGCTCCGGACTCAAGTGGAGGATAACGCCAAAAAGCTTTCCGACGGCTAGTGTTACAGATGTCAGAATAAACATGTTAAAGAAGATTCCTTTATATAGGGCGAGGAAATATCTCAGGTAAACAGCACCTTTCCCTTCATAGCGCAATGCGATAAATTCGATATCAGTTCTAACCCCAGACCGCTTCCACAATTTCGAGAAAAAGTAAACCGAAATTAAGCTTCCAAAGGCGGCCGACCACCAGAACCAATTCTCATAAATTCCGCTGTCACGTACCATCCCCGCTACCATGAGAGGTGTATCTGAGCTAAAAGTAGTGGCTACAATGCTGGTTCCAGCTAACCACCAAGGCAAACTTCTACCTGCCACAAAATAGTCATCTAAGCTGCTAGAAGCTCTTCTTGTGAAATACAGTCCCACACCTAGTGATAGAAGTAAATATCCGCCTACGATTCCCCAATCAAGTATAGCCATTTATAGATTCATCCTGTATTCTTATATTTATTTCTACAATTCTGGAAACTGAGGTTCGTTATCAAGGTATTTCTCGGCTTAGATCTTTACCTGATCTCAGCAAGACATCAGTGACACTATTCAGCCAATGGGCCTGTAGAGCTACTTCATCAGCCTGGGCCTTATGCATTTGCTCATAGTCCGATTGCTCCGGATTAAGATAATCAAGACATAACACAGTAAATCCATCCGGCTTAGCGGCCTCACGGTTTACATGAGGAACCGCTTCAGCTTTATGATTTTCCGCAAACCAGGGATTTACCTCACCTTCAGATGTCTCCCAATTCCAGGATGTGTAATAGGACTCAAACATGACTGCATTGACCAGTTCTCTGATATTATATCGGTAAACCTCAGGCAAGGTATCATAAAAATAAAATAAGCCACGATTGGCAATCAAGACGGAACTTGGAAAATCTGATCTTATTTGTACAATAATTTTATGCATACCTGGAATCATCCAGGCAAAGGTATGCCAGGGAGAGGCAGAATCAATTGTATCCATAAAGAAGCCATCACAGCCCAGAGTGTCTACCACTGTTTTTAAGCCATCGGTATGATTAAGAATTTCATTATACCATTCTGGATCACCAGCGTTGGTGTAGCGACTCCCCCAGGTGCCATTGTAATCAACTTCACCGTCATTATCGCCATCCAGATAGTAGCTGGCAACTCCTGTTTCACCATACACCAGAGCACTATCTACCCAGCTAACGGGACCGCGTCCATTTCCCTTTAGGAGTGGACCTGGATTCTCCTCGCCGATGGAAACATAGCCAACGACAAGGCAATCATCCTCGTTATTGGTAATCCCATCAACTCCATTTTGAATTTCAGTTACAACTTCTGCAGTGACATTTGATTTTGGATGAAGAATAACCAGGTCAAATTTTTTAGAATACTGAACTTGTTCGGGTGACCAATCGCCATAATAAACCAAGTATCTGGATTCAGATGTAAATCCAGCTAAGGGACCATTCACCTGCTCCACCGGCTTAACCTGCTCCTGACTACTGCACCCCACCATTAAACTGACCTGTAGCAGAAACGACATGAGCATGAGATGTTTGACACCTGATTTTACCAGCATAGCTCTTCTCCATATTCCTTAAATAAAAATTCACGAACGCGGGCAATATCTTTTTTTTCAGTTAAGTCAGGTACGACCTCTTCCATTTTTAATGCTTGAACCGATTTAGCATTGGAACGCGCCATTGCTAAAATGGCCTGAGGCAATTCCTTTTCATCTCGCTCCAGACTCACAGGGCAATCTTTCAGGAAGGAATAGATCTGCGGACCTGATAATTTCCAAAGATTCATACTTACACCTACCCTACCATGGGCATCACTTACACTGGCGACCTGTTCAGAATTTGGCTTTTCTATAATATCCAATAAATAGTTATCTGCATCAATACTGGTGACAGCAAACCCAGCGATACGTTCTGGGGCAAAACCTAACTTATCCCGATTGTAATCTACCCAGGCATTGCGACTCTGAAATTTCCGAATTTGCTCCAGCGCTTTTGCTGAGTATAGATTATCAGAATTGCAAACCACAAAACTTTTATCCATAAACCCCGGATACTGATCCATCGCCTGTAACAGAGCATCTGATGTGCCAAAAGGTTTCACTCTATCTTCAGGAATATGCTGAATGGCATAGGAGATATCTAACCCATGGAAATCATTGTTGTGATCGGCTTTGCCATAGTGTGCTTTTATGCCAGAATTTTCTGAGCGTGTCACCAAAACAACTTCTTCAAATCCTGCCTGACGAGCATTCCAGAGCAGATAGTCCAGTAATGGTCTACCGGCCGGTCCAACTCCAATAACCCCCTTATCTTTTTTCTCTGCTTCGCGAATATCATTAATATTAGTTTGATCATCACCACGCTTTGATTTCATCCGAGAAGAAAGACCACCGGCAAGAACGATTAGGCTTTTAGTAATCATGATGAGGCACCAATCTTTTCATAGTGGGCTAGGCCAGCTGAGGGAGCTTTAATTTTACCCTCAGGCAATTGTACATCAGAGGTACTGATCATTTCTAAACGGTGATTATAGAGAGTCCTTCGATAGGTACCCTTTTGAGAGGCTGACAGGTAGAGGTCATCATATTCAGTGGTATTAAGCACAAACACATGGGGTCGATCGACCCACTTGATCTCACGCCCCGTGGCAAAAACGCTGATAAATGCCTTTTGGTCATTGACTCTCTGAAAGGTATCCATGACTGAATTCTGAGGTTTAAAATCACCCTTCTTATACAGGTCGAGATGATCATCAAAAAAACTGAGCCAGGCTTTTAAAATTTTGGCATGTCTAAGACTAATCTTTTGGACATTAATCGAGAAATTAGGAACACCGGTTGTAATTTGCTTCATCAGCATAATGGCTAATTTTTCAGGTTCCTCAAAATTTGAGAATGCCAGATAGTCGTTATGAACAATAGGCATATAGGCCGCCGGATAAATACTACGATGGGTATTAATATTCTCATCAAAGGGCGAATCACCACCGCGTACATGACTACCATCCGTGGCCAATTCTACGTTTCCATAGTTATTTTTCTCACTATAAATAAGATTCGGCTTGGCCTTCATGGCTTCATCAAATAACAATTTAAAGGTGCGGCGCAGCCCTTCGCTGGTTGTATCACAATCGTGACTGTGTTCTGTCGAATCGCAAGCAGCATCGGGCATATAATCAAATAGATCACTTTTTATACCTTCAGCACCATAGGAAATAAGCTTGAGTAGATTTTCGACCATCACTTCCCGGGCTTCAGGACTTCGTACACAAAGGGTATGAAAACGAGCGCTGCAGGTGTAAAGTTCTTGGTTCACATGAGTAAGTAAATGCTTTACTTTTGGTTTCGATTTTGCGTATGGACCAATTCCAATGGGACAGAACCATAATATTGGGGCAATCCCAATGTCTTTGACAGCTCTAACGGTTTCCCTAATATCATCAAATTTCCCTTTAATGGTAATAGGCCAATCACCCATATCACCTTTTAAACTTTGGCCATCCAAACCAATTCCGTACCAACCATCATCAAAGATCAACGCTTTCATGCCTAACTCTTTAGCACCTCGGGCAGTATCAAGAATCCAATCATGGGTCATATTGTCCGAATTAATAATCCTCCAGGTACACAGAGCAGGCCGGAAACCTTCATCCTGAATTGTATATTTAAGATTATGATAGTCCTGATAAATCCGGCCATATTCACGAAGATTTTCAAACCAATTTTCTTCGCCAGCTGACTGATAGATTCCATCCTCAAAAACACTTACTTCTCCAACCGGCATATCCCACAGAGGAAATTTCACACTCCAGCTTAATTTAGCATTGGCCACTCCACCGTGAACCGTGAGGCTATTTTTCTTGTTTGCGCCGGGGCTATGGAAATGAAATTCTGATTCATAGATTTTCCCAAGTAACCCAAAGCCAAAATCTACTTTTTCATGAGCGTTAAGTAGACAGAAATAGGGATTTGCCAGAGCTCGACCCGTTGAAGTAAACTTGAAACTCCAAACTTGCCGAGGGAAGAATTTTTCCATAAAGAAACGACCTGAATCAGGAATAAGTATTTTCCCGAAGTTTCTTAGGGGGACACTAAACTTGTAATGCACTTTATCAAGAGAGTAAGTCTTTCCATTCTTTTGGCTAAGTGAGAATCGAATAGCTTTGTGATCTTCCCATAATTTTAATACCATATCTCCTGATATGACAGTACCCGGTTTCAGGGGTAAATTTTCGAAGCGATGCTCTATGCCATTAATGGTAAAAACTGGAGTGAACTTTTTTATGGAGATTGTTTTCATGAAATTTTAGTTCCTTGATGTTATTGAGCGCCAATGAGCAATTTTAGAGCGCACGAATATAAATAATATTTTTTAATATGTCTAACTTTCTTTTTAAAATATTTTAATTAGATACCATAATTCAAATTCTTACCTATATTCCCTACTCAACTTTTTACTGACTAAAAGAATTTTGAAACGAGGACTAAGTAATGAATAGCACTGCTTCGAATAAACATCTAGCAATTAGCGAGCGTTTATTGTCCCTGGATGTATTCCGGGGCTTGACCATGTTCTTATTGATTGGTGAAGCCACCTTTCTCTATGAGCACCTGCTGGAATTCGGCGCAGAGGACGGCCTTTGGCAATCTTTCGTTCTGCAATTTCATCATCACCCCTGGAATGGACTACGCTTTTGGGATTTGATTCAGCCCTACTTTATGTTCATCGTCGGAGTCGCCATGCCTTTCTCTTTCGCAGCTCGCTGGGCCAAAGGACAGAGCTGGTTAGATAGTTTCAAACATGCCATAACAAGATCGGCGATCCTGTTATTTCTTGGCTGGGCTCTGTACTGCATTGGCCCTGGGAAAATCACCTTTGAGTTGTGGGATGTCCTGGCTCAGCTTTCGGTTACTTATCTTATCGCATTTCTCATCATGCGCAAGTCAATGAAAATTCAATTCGCTATTTCCATTGGTCTGTTATTACTCACTGAGGTTTTATATAGAACATGGTCGGTGCCAGGATATGATCAGGCATTTACCCCTGGTCACAACTTTGGCAGCTGGATGGATATGTTACTTATGGGCAAAGTTTCTGCAGGTCACTGGATCGCCTTCAATGCCATTCCCACCAGTGCTCACACCATTTGGGGTGTCCTGGCTGGAATGATCTTAATGAGTAAACGGAACTGGCAGAGCAAGCTTAAAATTATCGGTTTTGCCGGATTGGCGATGCTGGTTATTGGATATGGACTTGATCCTTTCACGCCAATTGTTAAACGAATTTCTACGACAACATTTGTGTTTGCATCAGGGGGTTGGGCACTGCTCACTCTGGCTTTTCTTTATTGGCTCATCGATGTTCGCCGGATTCGATCATGGGCAGTTTTTTCAACATTTGTGGGCATGAATCCCCTATTTATCTATCTGTTTTCCCATACGGGTGGGACGGAATGGTTCCGAAAAATTATTCATCCCTTTGTATATGGTATTTTTGGCTTCACATCAGATGCCTTCACGTTAACTTTAGAATCACTCTTGCTCTGGGGCTTGCTGTGGGCATTAACCTATTGGCTATATAAAAAGAAGATCTTTATACGAATATAATGTGGACTTTGATTTGATATTAGATCATGTAGTTTGAGGCACGCCAATTGACAGTCTGAGCGGGATCAGGCTTGGCCCACGCCGAAGACGGTCTGTGTGGAGACAGACGGCTATCTCTTAAGCCCAAGACATAGCCTTGGAGAATGCCACCTCCTAAGGGGACTCACAAAGACGGCTCAACCAAGCATAGTAATGATCCACCTGAACTTTTTTAAAGATGGTTGACAAATAATACAGCTTATATGGTTTAACATTAGGAAAATACAATGACACTACAATTTATCGACTGGATTTCAATTTTTGGATTTTTTGCAATTTCACTGATCATTGGACTTAGCGTAGCCAAAAAAGCAGGTTCAAATTCAGCGGAATTCTTTGCTTCGGGGCGTAGTATGCCCTGGTGGTTATTGGGTGTTTCAATGGTTGCAACTACATTTTCGGCAGATACACCCAACCTGGTTACAGACCTTGTTCGCCAACATGGTGTTTCCGGGAACTGGATGTGGTGGGCATTTCTGCTCACCGGAATGGTGACTGTTTTTATCTATGCGAAATTATGGCGCCGCTCAGAAGTATTGACTGATGTTGAATTTTATGAACTGCGCTATAGTGGAAAATCGGCAGCCTTTTTACGGGGGTTTCGGTCTCTTTATCTTGGGGTCTTTTTTAATGTTATAATTATGGCCACTGTATTACTCGCCGCAATTAAAATTGGTGGGGTCATGCTGGGACTCACCCCCTTTGAAACCATATTTTGGGCCTCTTTGGTAACTGTAATATACAGTATGCTTGGTGGCTTACGCGGTGTGCTTATTACTGATTTTATTCAATTTTTTATTGCCATGATTGGTGCCGTATATGCAGCAGTTATTGTGGTTAATTTGCCAGAGGTTGGTGGGCTGACAAATTTATTATCCCATCCTGCAGTCAGTGGTAAGATATCTCTCCTGCCAGATTTCTCAGATACGAATTTATTGATGACTGTGTTGATTATTCCCATTGCTGTTCAATGGTGGAGTGTCTGGTATCCTGGTGCCGAACCCGGTGGTGGTGGCTATATCGCCCAGCGCATGCTAGCTGCAAAGGATGAAAAGAATGCCATGGGAGCCACCCTGTTTTTCAATTTGGCTCATTATGCTTTACGCCCCTGGCCCTGGATTCTGGTCGCGCTGGCTTCTCTGGTTGTTTTCCCGGACCTGGAATCCTTAGGGGCTGCCTTTCCAAATATTGATGCAAACATCCTAAAAGACGATCTGGCCTATTCTGCCATGCTCACCTATTTGCCTGCTGGCATATTAGGAATTGTGGTAGCCTCTCTTATCGCAGCCGTAATGTCAACCATTTCTACTCACCTGAACTGGGGTGCATCCTATGTCGTGAATGATTTCTATAAACGGTTTGTTAAAACTGAAGCCAGCGAGAAAGAACTGGTCCTGATTGGCCGAGGAACAATCCTCATTCTCATGATTCTAGCAAGTACACTGGCCTTGTTCCTGAGTAACGCCTTGCAAGCCTTTCACATCATGCTGCAGATCGGAGCTGGTACAGGACTCCTGTTTTTGCTCCGCTGGTTTTGGTGGCGGATCAATGCCATTAGTGAAATTGCTGCAATGGTCATATCATTTGTAGTCGCCCTTTACTTTGAGCTCATCCACCATCGTTTGGGATTTGCGGATATTATTGAATGGAAAAAACTGGTCATCGGCGTGGCTATCACCACGGTAGGGTGGGTATTGGTCACCCTGCTTACAAAACCAAGTGACCAGAAAACGTTACTAAATTTTTACCGCAAAATAACTCCTGGTGGTCCAGGCTGGAAAAAGGTTTTGGACAAGGCTAAACAGGACGGTGAGAATGTTGATGTCTATATCTCAGAGAAATGGGATTTGCCATCTAGCATACTGGGAGTATTTCTGGGGTTACTTGTGATCTACAACGGTCTATTTTCCATCGGTTTCTGGCTCTATTCAAATACATTTGCAGCTATAGTTACTACAACAGTTTCCATAATTGCGTCAGTTATTTTGATCAAAATGTGGGCGAAGTTCCGAGTAAGCTAATGCGATTGTGGGGGGATCCTTTTTGGGAGAAATCTTATGAACAAAGAAATTATTGAAGAAGATATGGTTCAAAGATCAGAACCAGGGTCAAGAAGTAATCAGACTACATAATGGTCAAATGGATTCTTCACAATGCAATAAATACTGCTTTAACGTTCACAACAAATCAATGTATCTGATCGACATGTCATACTTCTTGAGAGGTTCGACCACAAAGGTTCTTCCAGGATTCCATTCCTGTCAGGGATGAGCATGCTGGGAGCTTTGGATCACGAGAATAGGAGCTATTTGGAATTAGTTGATGCCCTTCATCAATTCGGAGCACAACCTAAGCATGATATACAGGAACTATGGAGAAGGATCGTATTCACGATCCTTGTTACAAATGTGGATGATCATATGCGCAACCATGGCTTTGTTTACAGAGGTTTCTCGAAAATAGTTGTAATTGACTGAGTATGAGGTGAATACACCTTAAGTGACCTATGGAGTTTGCGCAAAACACTGTTACCATAAGAGTTACAAGTAACAATTGACAAAATTCAGCTGAAGGTTGTGGCGTTTTGTAATGACCCCATGCTTTAGCTTGGGGGATTAACAGATCACTAGAAATTCAGGGCTTTAGCCCAACTGTGTA
>JAYEKW010000040.1 GCA_034716895.1 Candidatus Neomarinimicrobiota bacterium | reverse complement strand
CATGCTTTAGCTTGGGGGTATGATATCCCACTATTACTTTGGGTTTTAGCCCAATATTGTTGGGCTAAAACCCTCCTTTTTAATATTTTTATAACCCCCAGGCTGAAGCCTGGGGTAAGTATCAATAGTAACAGTACTATACGTAGATAACTAAAGATAATATTAGCAAGCAATTATTCCGGCGCAATGAAGTTTTCACATAACCTCTGAAACCCGGGGGTGCGGAGACCCAAATAAAAAGGGGATTCAGTCGTTTGGTAAAAAAACGCCCAGCAAAAGTCGGGCGTTTTTAGTTATGTGATGTGTCTCTATACTAAAAAGAGAAACCAGTCTCAATAACCGTGGTTTTGATGACCTCTTCTGTGCCATCTGAGAGGTCAATCTCACCATTTCCATCCAGATCACGGAAGGTCTGACGGAAATCCCAGGTCAGGGTTGCACCGCCACCCAACTCAAAAACAACCTTGTAGCCAAATAGGGTTCCTTCGCTATAGATGTCGAAAGGATCATCTACATTCATCCGGTTAATATAGGCTGAAGCACCGGCAAGTTTGGGAACCAGATCCGGGGCTACATCAATGGAGCCATAGATACCTTTAACCGGGTCTGCATCTACCTGCATCATATGCTGGTAGGCACCATTTACGGTTACCAGGCTAAGAACATTGACGCTTAAGCTTCCAAAAATACCCTGCATTTTGGTCGTGTTTAAGAGTCGCGCATCCCTGGTGTAGGGTTTCATGATATCAACTCCAAAAGCCTGCATGCTTACTCGGTCAATATCATAATTTTGATCAAACAAGGAATAGGCGAAGTTTTCGCCGGTCATGCGATATTCCAGGCTAAGATTGACAAACTTCATGATTGTGGCCCTGACTCCAGGAGCTGTCATTCCCCAACCGTGCGTTACAACAGTGGAGTCTAAACCGCCAGCAGTTGTATAGCTGTAAATATTGTGATCTCCCAGATACTGACCAGCTTCAGCAAAAACCAGGAGATCCAGAAAACCAGAACTGAAAATCGGATAGCCAATATCAAAACTGACCCCTGCCAGGGTTGAGCTTTCACCATCTAGATTGAAGGGCTGGCGTCCAAGAATAACGCCATCGTCATCAAAATTGTAGATCGAGTTCGGGTGATTATCTGTTTTGTTATCGCCATCAAGATCATACTCGGTGGGATCATTATCAGCATAGCCATCGCCATCTGTATCTAGCCAGTAAAGATCATTATCCGGAAAATCATCAACGATGTCAGGTCGACCATCATCATCAGAATCTTTAAACCCAAGATACTGGTTAACATCAGCCGCCACAGTCGTGCCAAGTTTTAATTTACCCAAGCTGTAGGTTCCTCGGAAGCTGGTCAAGCCAACCAACTCCTTAACATTGGCCACCATGGCTTCTATCCCAAAATTTCCCAGAGTAAAACCTACATGGGTACCAATTTTGCGCACTTGAGGATATTCCATCATATTGTTATAGCCATTCACGAAAAGACCATAACCCATGACGACATTTTCCAGCGTACCAACCCGAATATAAAGTGGATCTTGTGGGTGACCCCAACGGACGTACATAATTTTGTCAATGACATCGGTGTACTCATCCCAGTCATCGGAACGAATATCACCATCCTGATTCATGTATAGCACAATATCAAGTCCGACACCAAGCTTGCCGATAGAAATATCTGGACGAAGAGCAATTTGGTTATAGAGTTGCCCATCCAGGGTAACCGCACCAAAAGCAGCATCCATGGCCAGGGCATCACCGAACAGACCGCCTCCTTCTTCTTCTTCCTCTTCAGTTTCGGGTTCGGGTGTGGTTTCACCAATTGTTGATGGAGGAGGAGCGGGTATATCACCTGTAACGACAGCACCCTCTTCTTCGACGTCTTCTTCAACCAAGACTTCATCGTCTTCCACTTCAGTACTGTCTGAAACGGCAGTGTCCTCTTCTTCAGTGGCTTCTTCAACAGCGCCATAGGTCTCTTCGGGGTCTTCCGGAATCGTACCGTCCTGGGTTTCACCAGATTCTATGTAACCGTCAGTCCCGGAAGTAACGGTTTCGCCTGCTCCGGCAGTGCTCATCATTCCGGTGAAATTGTTCATCACGTCAACCTCTCCCTCAATCACAATTACCTGATCACCTGTCTCAGGGTCAGTGATTGTCCAGAATTCAGTCCCCTTAATAGAGGCCACTGAAGTCGGAGTGTGCAATTGAAATTCAAAATCAGCACCTTTGGCATATTTGGTTAAAGCCTGGCCGTAATCCAGCCTGACATGGTATCCCGAGCCACTTAGATCTTCCACCAACCCAATAGCTACCTCGGTATTTTCGCGCAGTTTGACTTGACTCTTATCATCCAAAAGCAGAATGACTGCAAAGCCATCATTTACTTTTATCTGATCATTATTGTCAAGAATCGTACCCATGGTAACAGTCCTATTGTATTCCAGGTCAGCGGCTTTTTGTAGAAGCACGTCACCCTGAACCTTGGAAACTACAGCTACTTTTTCAGCCTGAAGAGCTCCGGCAAAAAGCACGCAAACAATTAAAATGGTAGCAAAATTTTTCATTTGGTACATCCTTATTCTAGATTGATCGACACTCGCTATTTAAAACAGTAACGAAGTTAACTAACAGGCCTGACCCGCCAAGCCTTTTCCTTCCATGCTCCTGCTGTAATTTATCCACACGGCTGCGTTTTTCCCGCTGCTATTGGCGGCGTTTTGTTCCACCGCGATGAAGGGACGTTCAGAAGGCGGACAGGCGCAGGCAGGCGGCGATCTCAACATTGCCACCAAACCTGGAGATTTATCCATCGTAGCAGATGCGTAGACAATGGATTGCCACCCATCTATGTCTTCCAGACATCGCCGTGGCAGGCAGTCCCTGACTAATCCAAATGGGATTTTCATTATCCTGCTAGAACGCGCAAATGGAAGTATAAATGGTATAACTCCGTAGCAGCCATTGATGACCTGCATAAAAACGAGAGGCTCCCAAAAAAGTTGATTTTGCTTGTCCCGATTGATCAAGCACTATAAATTTCCATCAACTGTTGCGTTAACCAACACCAAGGGGGTGTTTATGAGCATGCCAACCGGGAACACTGAACCCTCATACAAAAATGATCCGGCTTATAAGATCACATCAATTATTTTTCCTGTTCTTGTAGCCATTATTGTTTTTCTGTTCATTTGGTTTAGTCGTGGTGAGATCAAATTGAAGGAACCGAGAACCATAACCCTGTATTGCTTCAGCGCCATGGAGTTGGTTATGGAACAGGCTTTGGTTCCCGCCTTTCAGGATATGTGGCTGGAACAAAACCAGGAACAGGTTGAGTTTATTACAACTTTTGCTGGTTCTGGTGTAATCACTCGTCAGATAATAACCAGATTTCCGGCTGAGGTGGCTGTTTTGTCATCGGAATTGGATGCCAGACGACTGGTTGGCAGTGGAGCTATAACTGCAGCAGTCTGGCAGGAGCTTCGCAAAAAAGATAAATTTTGTCGCTCCCCCATTGTTTTATTTGTCAGAGAAGAATTTGAAACATCAATTAAAAGTTTTGATGATATAGATTTTAGTAAAATGAATGTGATCATTCCCGATCCGCTCACATCAGGAGAAGGTCAGTTGGCCGCCCTGGCCCTTTATGGTTCGCGACTGAGACAGGGTTTTACCAAAGAACAGGCTTTTGATTTTGTAACACAAGCCTTTACCAATTCCCGGAATCACCCTTCAACTTCTCAAGATGCCATGGAGCAATTTCACGCCGGTCTGGGTGATATCCTGCTCAATTATGAAGCTGCAGCCGGTAATCATCCGGGTGTTTCAGAAATGAAGATTATTCATCCCCAAAGAACGATTATGACTGAACCGATCGCCGTGGCAATAAAAACCAATATTAAGCCAAAGCAGACAGAGATAGTCAATGCCTTCCTTGGGTTTTTGTGGAGCGATAAAGCTAAAAAGATATTATCTGATTACGGGTTCCAAACTATCAATATCTCTCAGCAAGCTGGCTTTGCCCCGACACCATTGAACGATATCTTCACCCTTGACAGTTTAGGAAGCGCCATGGAATTGAACCGGTCTGTGATCGACCCTCTGGCAGCGCAAGAATAAACAAAAGCATTAATCTACTGAGTGAGTAAAAGATCATGAGTATAGCCATTCTGGGGATTTTTGGATTGATGATCCTGCTCCTCGTGCTATTGATACTTGAAGTCCTTCCTGTTGATGTTTTGGGTATTGGTTTACTTCTGGTGCTTTGGCTTTCTGGATATGTAGATGGAGAACAGGCCATATCCGGCTTTAGCAACAAGGCCGTGCTTACTGTTGCTGTAATGTTTGTATTAAGCCACGCCCTGGTCAAAACCGGTGTTCTGGAAAATCTTGCTCAATATTTTATCGCGCTTGAAAAAAAAAGGAAAAAGCTGGGAATTGGCCTGTTCTTTATGACGATCAGTATCTTCTCTGGTTTTATCAACAATGTTGCTGCCGTTGCGATCTTTATTCCTGTGGCCATGCACATGGCAGCTCAATCCAGAATATCCCCTTCAAAATTGCTGATTCCTCTTTCTTATGCTGCCATCTATGGCGGCACCATCACCCTTATTGGCACCTCAACCAATCTCATTGTAAGCTCAGTGAGCGAATCGCATGGCCTGGAAGCATTTGGCATGTTTGAGTTTCTTCCTCTGGGACTGGTCTTCCTGGTGGTGGGATTTTTGTATAATCTTTTCGTTTTACCACGCCTTTTGCCATCCAGGGCACCCGTTAGTACGCTGGTCGGAAAGTATCACATGGCACCTTACCTGACGGAATTCCGTGTGGATCATGATTCACCCCTCATCGGATCAAGCTGTCGGCAGAAACAACTGAACCAACGCTATGAAATAACGGTTCTGGCCATTATTCGTGATGAAACAAGGATCACCAGAAATGTTGGGAATTTACCCCTTTGTGATGGAGACATTCTGTTGACCAGAGGGGCTCTTGAAAATTTCTTGAAGTTCCATCAACAGGAAAAAGTGTTGGCGCTTTCTGATGTCAAAATGAGTGAAAAGGAATTGCAGGCAGGGGATAATGTTTTGGTTGAGGGATTGCTTGGTCCTCAATCAGCAATTGCAGGAAAAACCCTGTTGGAGCTGGATTTCCGCCGGAGATATCAAGCTTTTGTATTGGCTATTGGCCGGCGTGGGATTACAATAAAAAAGAAGGTCGCCCATATCAAACTTCAGTTTGCAGATACCCTGCTTATGCTTATGCCGGTTGATCGAATTGCCGAAATGCGTAGTGATCCCGACTTGATCATTTTACAACATCATGAAGTCAATATGCGCAAGAAAACCGTTCATTGGCTAGCCGTGATCCTTATTCCCGCTGTAATGATTCTGGCAGCTACCGGTGTACTGGAAATACTGGCAGCAGCATTGCTGGGTGTTTTTATTTTACTGGTCACAAAACACATTTCAACCCGGGAAGCTTATGGTACGATCAATTGGCAGGTCATTATTTTTATTGCAGCCTTTATTCCTTTTGGGATAGCCATGGAAACCAGTGGTGCCGCCCAGCTTCTGGGGGAAAGTATTTCAGCTTTTTCCGATCTGGTTCCAGATTCATGGGCACCTTATGCTCTGTTGTCAATTCTATATATTATCACCAGTATATTTACGGCGGTGATCTCAAATAATGTGGCTGCTATTGTGCTGACGCCTATTGCCATTGCGGCAGCGATCAACCTTGGTGTAGATTCCCGCCCTCTGGTCTTTACAATATGTTACGCAGCCTCGGCCAGTTTCATGACCCCCATTGGCTATCAAACCAACCTGATGGTCTATGGTCCCGGGAAATATCGCTTCAATGATTATATCAAAGCCGGTGCACCACTTACCTTAATATTTTGGATTTTGGCCTCTATCTTGATCCCGATTTTCTGGCCGTTCTAAACAAAGAACAGACGCACCCCTCCTCTATTTTAGAAGAGTCATCCGGCGAACGATTGTCTCAGCTCCGGTTTCGAGCCGTATGAAATAAATGCCTGCCGCCAGATCCCGGGCATTCCAGGTCAAACGATGATCACCAGCTGGGAAATGGTCCTGTATCAGGGTTTGAATCAGTTTGCCCTGAACATCATAGATGCCTAGCTTAAGGTTTGAGTCTTCCAGCAGATTGAAACGAATCGATGTATTCGGGTTAAAAGGATTGGGATAATTCTGATACAGCACAGCCTGGTTAGGAAGAAAGTCGTCAAATTCATCAGCAACGGCCAGCTGGGTCGTATCTTTCATAAAAAACGTGTAACTGACACCACCCTTATCAAACCAGGAATGAGAAAGGGAGTATTTGGAATAAACGTAAGCATAGCCGTTTTGCCGTGCGGGATCGTGAACAATAGGATTGCCCTGGCTGTTGAAGCCGGCCAACATCATCAGATGACCGGAATAAAGCGGCTGTCCTACAGAGATAACGATCCTTCCATTGTTGGCAAGTACGTCATAGGCATCACTCCAGGTACGATATCGGGTTACGGCACCATCCATATGATATCCGGTGGCGTTTTGGACAGCCCTGGGCCAGATACCAAAGAGATTCCAGTAATCATCATAGTTATCAACTGCGAAATCATAGGCATCAACATCAACATCAAAACTGCGGATGGCAAAAACCGTGGAAGTGGGAGAGCAAATACTACCACCGATTTCCGGGTCAACATTGTATTGGCAGATAAAAGTAGTGGGATAAAAGATGGCCGGGGGGTCATCATTCAGAATGTCACTGTAATTCAAGTTGTCAGTGGTTCGTTCATCGCTGACAAAAAAACTTAACTTGTCAATAGCTGGAGAAGGATGACCGGTGGCCTGACGCTTCATTTCGACCCGCCACTGCCAGATCGTATGAAAATCATTCAGTTTGACATAATCATAATCAATATATCCGCCTGAGTAGGAGGTGGATCCGTAGGACGGCCAGATGTAGTTCTTCCAATATCCAACGGTTAGCCAGGGGGACCAATTGACTCCGGACTTGAACCGCATAGAAACCTTAAAACCACTATTCTCATGTTCTATTAAACCATTCCAGGAGGGCAGGCCCCGATCAAAGGGATGCTGGATCGTGTCAGGAACCAGGGTGAAATATCCGGTGTTTGTGCCTTCGGCCAACTGCAAGGAGGAACCCGTCTCATTATAGATGATATTACTATTACTGCTGATGTGGCTCCACATACTATCAGCCCGGATAACCCGTTGCTGATCTGGATAATCTGCCAGCAGCAGGGTTGCAAAAGCAAGTAGATGGATCAAACATTGTTTCATTAACATTGCCTCATTTTATTACGCTTGCAAGCCAGGGACAATTCAAGAATAATCCAGTTTAAAATGTAAATAAAACTCATCCTTGACCTGCCGACTGCTTAAAAGCCGTATTTTTGGTGGATGGGAAAGGGTCTGGTTTCCCAAAAGACCAGGAGCCTCTTTTTGACCAATAAGCGTTGGCGCCAGGGTCAGATACAGCTCTTGCAGGACACCAGCATCGATGAATTGATGCAGCACCTGTCCGCCACCCTCGATCAATAATGCGTTGATATTCTGTTTTCTCAGGTGGTTAATAATGAAAGTGATTTGCCCGATACCTTCAGGAGTTGGAACAAGCTTAACGTGTTTTGGAAAATGTCGTTGTGAAAGAGCCGTTTTCGAATCAGTGAAGATGGTAAGCGGAATATCAACAGCTTGAAAGAGAGGAACGTCTAGATCAAGCTCAAGATTGTGACTCATAATAAAATGAGCAGTTTTTCTCGTTGAGTCATGACCCTGATGTACTTTTGGCCAAGCCCTAAACGTGCTGGCTCCAAATAAAATGCCATCGGCCCGATCGCGCAGAGATTTTAAATGTTCCATATCGTAACGGGAAGTAATGGAAACAAAATGGTCAGCGTCAGCCGGTCCGATCTTGCCATCCAATGAACTGGCCATACAAGCAAAGACTCTCATATTTGGCTGATGATTCATGAGGCCAAAATAAACAGGAGTATTTTTATGCCAAGGAGATATTAATGTCTTTCAGGGCAGCAGGTGATCATCACATTGAAAAACAGGCCGAGGGTTCTTTACTTGAGTTCTTGCTCAACATGTAATTTGCATTTGGTGAATCAGCGTGTACTTTCCCGTTTCATGAAACAAGGGCTTTCCATATTGTTGGTTTTTCTATTCTTGGCTTCTTGCGAGTTGTTTATACCGCGAGAAGCAGAACGACCTCTTTATACTTCTGACCCTTATGCCTGGAGACCACCGACGACTCCAGAGATCGTTCTGGAAAACCTCGCCAACTCATTTCCAGCCCATAAATTGAATTATCACCTGGATGTATTAAGCCATAATTCCGAGGATGGAACGGGCTTCTCTTTTTTCCCGGATGAAAGTGTGACCAGTGCAATTTTTGATGCCTGGGGTTATGAAAAAGAAGAGGATTTCATCACCAAGCTTTTCCAATCACTAAACGAAGATAATCTTCAGCGTCTGGATTGGCAGGTCGTAAGCTTGTTACCCCTCGACGATCACTTCGAGATCATTGCTGACTATCTACTAACCCTGTCCTTTCATGAAAGCCGAGCGCCCTTGCCCAACGAATTGAGCGGGCAGGCAACTCTGACCCTGGTCCAAAATAGTGATCTGCTCTATGAGATCTCGGTCTGGCATGACTTGAAGTCAGACACTCTGCCTTGCTGGAGCGACCTGAAAACCCTGGTTCAATAATCAATGAAGTTGCTGCATTTAACAGCACTTATCTTGCTCCTTTTGGTTCTGGCAGCCTGTTGGAATCCCTTTGCCCCTACTGAGGGACAGCTTGAAGGAGTGGCGGATCTAATTTTAACCGAGCAACGTAGCCCGGAGGAGGTTCTTCAAAATTTCCGCTATGCCTATATCTATCGTGACAGCCTGGTCTACAGTGACCTTTTTGACACCAGTTTCATCTTTCTCTACTATGATCCGGATATCGGAGGTGTTGGTGGGTACAATTATTGGGGGCTGGATACTGAACTAAGGACTACCGGTCGCCTCTTTCGGACATTTGACAGCTTTACCCTGGTTTGGAATGCCACAACTGCAGAGGATACCTCTCAAAATGGGGTGATCAGTCTGACGAAAACATTTGATCTGTCCGTTGAAGGCAAACTGATCTCAGGCAATGCTATTTTCGATTTTATCGCCGATTCCACTGAAACCTGGCACATCACCCGTTGGCAGGACGAATCGTTTTATTAATTGACGATCTCGCGAAAACGACCCCTCGCCCTTCGACCTTACTCAGGACAGGCGCCATGCACAGAGTGGACCATTGAGCCTGTCGAAAGGATGCGATGGACTGATAAACAGAAACACAGGTTAATCCGGTATTTCCATTGCCTGTCATTGTTTGATATTCTCCCGTTTAGCTTAAATTCGAACCAATAAATAAGGAATCGATATGATTGTTATACATAAAGTGTTTCATTTTTGTGCTGCCCATCGTTACGGGAATCCTGCCCTGAGTGAGGAAGAAAACCAGGCCGCTTTTGGACCGGATCTGAAGATGCATGGCCACAACTATGAGCTAACGGTATCTGTTACTGGAGAGATCAACCCGGACACAGGCTTTATTGTGGATCTGGGTCACCTCAAGCAGGTGGTGAACGAACGGGTTATCCAGCATGTGGATCACTCGCAGATTGAAGTAGATATCCCCTGGTTCAAAGGAAAACAGCCCTCAACTGAAAACATGGTGACCTGGATATGGGAACAGATAGCCACCTATTTGCAAGATGGACAACTACACCGTATCCGTCTTCAGGAAACACCGACGATCTACACCGACTATTACGGCCTGAATAACCCGGGCCAGTCATCTGGGCGAACCAATAGGGGGGCTCCTGGTGACACAATTATGCCCCCGTCTTACTTGTAGATGCTGTCAGATCCATCTTCAATTAACTCCTGATCTTATTTATCTCACGAGCTACCTATAAATTATTGGTGGCTCTGTTGGATACCGGTCCCTTTTTACCTTGACGTGCATTATCTTTCTCGCCATTTGAAAATCGATCTTTTGGCAGAATATGATGACAAAACAATGTCCAGTGGACAGGAGAAATAATGGTAGACATAAGCAAACTAGAAAACATCACCCATCAGTTATTAACCGAGATTGGTGAGGATCCAGAACGAGAAGGGTTGGTCAAAACTCCTCACAGAGTGGCTAAAGCCTGGAAATTTATTTCGCGGGGTTACGAGCAAACTTTGGAAGAGGTATTAAATGATGCCATTTTCGAAGATGAATGCTCCGATATGGTCGTCGTGCGGGATATTGAGTTCTTCAGTATGTGTGAGCATCACATGCTGCCTTTCTTTGGAAAAGCTCATGTTGCCTATCTTCCAAGAGGTAAGGTCATCGGACTATCCAAGATTCCACGGATTCTGGAAATGTATTCTCGTCGGTTACAGATTCAGGAACGGATCACCCACCAGGTAGCCGAAGCGCTGAAGAACCTACTGGACCCAGCCGGTGTTGCTGTTGTTCTTGAAGGTCGCCATCTTTGTATGCAGATGCGCGGGGTAGAAAAACAGAACTCATTTGCCACAACTTCAGCCATGCTGGGAGAATTTCACGATGAAGCTGAGACCAGAGCAGAATTCCTGAGTATCATCAGCATGAAAAATTTATAAAAAAAGCATTAACCATAGAGGACACGGAGTGAATATATAGATGGAAGTAGCTGTAGACTGGTTTTTTGCGAGCCCTTCGATGTCACTCAGATTAAATGCTATGCGGCGATCTCCGAAAAACTTGAAATTGCCACCCGTCTATATCTTACAGACTACGCCGCGGCAAGCAGTCGTTTCACTCCTCGCAAAGACGAAAAATGGAAAACTAGATGTTGCCACAAAAAACCTCTGTGCGCTCAGCGTGCTCTGTGGCAAGGCTTTTAAAAGTATTATTATATGAGAGAAACTATGCCTGAAAACCTGAAAAAACTATTCGAAGATCATTTCAAAGAGACCCCTACTGAAATTAAGCCTCTGGCAGCCCATGGTTCGAATCGTGAATATTTTAGGATTACCAGTGCCTCACGATCTGTTATCGGCGCCAAAAATATGGACCGACTTGAAAACGAGGCATTTATTGCTTTTTCCAATCATTTTCACGCCAAAGATCTGGCCGTCCCCGTGATCTATGCCGAAGACCTGGACCGACACATCTATCTGCAGCAGGATCTGGGCGATGTCACTCTTTTTGATTACCTTCTAAAAGTTCGCCAGGGAAAACCGGATTTTCCTCGTGAATTGATCACGACCTATGAACAAGTGGTAGAACGGCTTCCGGAATTCCAGATTAGAGGTGGCGCGGGCTTGGATTATTCGAAATCGTATCCCCACCACAGTTTTGATCGTCAGTCCATGATGTGGGATCTAAATTATTTTAAGTATTACTTCCTTAAATTGGCTCATATTCGCTTTAATGAACAACAACTGGAACAAGACTTTAAAACATTCACTGATTTTTTACTTGAGGCAGATGGTCAAAACTTTCTATATCGCGATTTTCAATCCCGCAACATCATGCTCAAAGATGATCAACCCTGGTTCATTGATTACCAGGGCGGTCGCAAAGGGGCACTTCAGTATGATATTGCTTCTCTGCTCTTCGATGCCAAGGCAGATTTACCCTTTAAGGTTAGAGAACATCTTCTGGAACACTATCTGGAGGCTGTTAGAAAATTGACCCCCATTGACAGAGAGGTTTTTACCAAGCACTATTACGGTTTCGTTTTTATCCGTATTATGCAAGCCATGGGAGCCTATGGTTATCGGGGTTTCTATGAACGCAAGACCCATTTTCTCCAGAGCATCCCCTACGCTATTCGAAATCTGGAATATCTCGTGCGGAAAGTGGATCTACCCATTGAGATTCCAGTTATGATGGATGTCTTTCAGCAGTTGATTCGCTCCTCGGTTCTAAGGGATTTCGGTAAAGCCAATCTGCGTTTAAAAGTGCGCGTATCCAGCTTTTCTTATAAGCACGGTGTGCCAGTTGATGATCGCGGACATGGTGGTGGATTTGTCTTTGACTGTCGCTTTTTGCCCAATCCCGGCAGAGAGATTGCCTATAAAAAATTATCCGCTAACGATCAATCTGTTATCGACTGGTTTGCCGATAAACCTGATATGGATCGTTGGTTAAAACGGGTATTTACTATGGTTGATGACGCGGTCACCAGTTATGAGGAACAGAATTTCACGGATCTCATGATAAGCTTCGGTTGTACCGGTGGCCAGCATCGATCGGTTCATTCAGCAAACCGATTGGCCGCCCACCTGAAAGAAACCCATGATATTGATGTCGTCCTCAGTCACCGAGAGTTAGGGTGATACAAAATGTTTTGGATAATGTCTTCGCGAGTCCAGAGGACATGACGATTTCATGCCCAGGGGGTCAAAATGCTTAAAAACATAATTTCTCGGATATTATTATGAAAGCCATGCTCTTTGCCGCCGGAAAAGGCACCCGCTTAAAGCCCCTCACAGATCGGCATCCCAAATGTCTGGTTACAGCTGATAATATCACCTTGCTGGAACATAATATTCAACACCTGATAAAGAACGGGGTCACGACAATTGTGATCAACACCCATCATTATGGGCAGCAGATCATTGATTTTGTTCATGAACATAATTTTGGAATTGATATCCATATCTCAGAGGAAGCCGAACTGATGGAAACGGGCGGGGGCTTGCTTTTAGCTCAGGATCATTTTCGTGATGAAGAAGCATTCATTGTCTGTAACAGTGATATTTATACCGACCTGGATCTAAGGACCATGGTGATTTCCCATTTAGAAAGTAAAAATCTGGCAACGTTAGCGGTGGCTGACCGGAAAACTTCCCGCTACTTGAGATTTAATTCTGCCGGATTGCTATGTGGTTGGGAAAACCGAAAAACCAGTGAAGAGATTTCCTGGAATGATGGGGAGTATCAAACCAAAGCCTTTAACGGAATTCAAGTGATGTCTCCCGCTATCTTCGATTATATGCCTGATTTTGGAGCTGCATTTTCAACAATTCCCATATACCTGAAAGCCGCTCAAGCAGGTGAAAAAATCGCCATGCACCCTATGGATGATGCGTACTGGATTGATATAGGCACTATTGAAAAATTAGAAGAACTGAGAAAACACCTTGCGAAAGCCTCAAGCTCTCGCAGGGTCCATAATAAAGGACTCTAGAGATGAGCACAACACACTACGAAGTAGCGATCATTGGCGGCGGTCCCGGTGGATATGTGGCTGCTATACGCGCCGCTCAATTAGGCAAGAAAACCGTGATCATAGAGCGGGCCGCCCTGGGTGGAATTTGCCTGAATTGGGGCTGCATTCCCACCAAAGCTCTTCTAAAAAGTGCCGAGGTATTGCGGTCTGCTCAGAAAGCAAAAAAATACGGCGTAAGGGTCAGTTCTGTAGAAGTTGATTTTTTCGCTGTGATCAAGCGTTCTCGACAAGTTGCAGAATCTCTCTCAAAAGGTGTTGGTTTTCTAATGAAAAAAAATGGGGTAGAGGTCATTGAAGGTGATGCAATGCTTCTGGGGGAACAGCAAATCCTGATAGATGGACAGACTCAGATCAGCGCCGAAAATATTATAATCGGAACAGGCGCTCGCCCGCGACCCCTGCCAAACACTCCCTTTGATGGAAAAACCATCATTTCATCTAAAGAGGCCTTGAGCCTGGAAGCCATTCCAGAGAAACTACTGGTAGTAGGAGCTGGTGCCATAGGGGTTGAGTTTGCCGATTTTTATGCTGCCATGGGCTCTCGGGTTACCATGGTGGAAATGCTGCCTCACCTGCTTCCCGTTGAAGATGAAGAGGTTTCCAGAGAGCTGCAGAAACTATTCAAGCGTAAAAAGATTAAAGCTTTATTGGAAACCACGGTTGAACAAGTTTCCGTTGATGATGAAAAAGCCACTATAACTGTCAAGGACAAAGCAGGAGAAAAACAGCAACTGGAAGCTGATAAAGTATTGGTAGCCATTGGCGTTCAGGGAAATACAGAAGATTTGGGACTGGAATCCGCAGGTGTAATTCTCGAAAACGGTTGGATCAAAACCAACCACTTCATGCAGACCAGCGCATCTGGAATTTATGCCATTGGCGACGTCTCTGGACCACCCTGGTTAGCTCACGTAGCTTCTCATGAAGGAATTACAGCGGTGGAGCATTTGGCAGGCCTGAATGTCAAACCCATGCATTATAATAATGTGCCGGGCTGCACCTACTGCACCCCTCAAGTGGCTTCAATCGGAATGACGGAAAAAGCGGCCAGGGAGGCAGGTTACAAGCTTAAAATTGGTAAATTTCCATACCGGGCTTCAGGAAAAGCCATGGCATCCGGAGACACAGACGGCTTTACAAAGCTGATCTATGATGCTAAATATGGCGAATTATTAGGTGCTCACATTATCGGCGCTGAAGCCACTGAACTTATAGCGGAAATCGGTATTGCAAGATCTTTGGAGGCCACCCATGAAGCGGTTTTGGAAACGATTCACGCTCACCCCACTTTATCAGAGATGATCATGGAAGCATCCGGTGTAGCTCTAGATCGTGGAATTCACCTCTAAAACAGATCGATTATCTTCAAAACTTGTCATCCCAAGAATGTGGGAAAACCATCAATGCTAATGTTAGATATTAACGAAGCCTATGGTAGTGTTGTTCTAAGGCGCTTCCCGGAATGTTGGGATTAACCTTTTAAGGGTTGATGGTGAATTTAGAATTAATAAGTCAAGGTCTGGTACCTTATGCTGAAGCCCTGGAATTTCAGCGTGCAAAACACGCTCAGCGGCTGGCTGATGAAATCCCTGATACTCTGATCCTTTTGGAACATCCCCCAGTGTATACTTTTGGCAAAAATGCAGGTCAAGCCAACTTGATCGATCCGCGAGATGCTGAGGTAATCCAAAGTGATCGTGGAGGCGATATCACCTGGCACGGACCCGGTCAATTGGTTGGCTATCCGATTATCAATTTGGAAGATCACAAAAAAAGCGTGAGCTGGTATATGCGCAATCTGGAAGAAGTGATCATTCAGACTCTGGAACACTATGCTATAAGCGGAGAACGTCTTTCTGGCATGACCGGAGTTTGGGTGGGCGATCGGAAAATATGTGCCATGGGGGTTCGCCTTTCCCGCTGGGTAACCATGCATGGATTTGCCTTGAATGTGGGACCGGATATGTCATATTTCCAGGGCATGATCCCCTGTGGTATAAAGGGCAAAGGCGTGGTTAGCTTGCAAGAGATTCTGGGTCGAGACATCAAGGTAGCAGAAGTGATTCCCATCCTGACCAGTGCTTTTCAAAAGGTTTTTGAATTCGACGATATTATTGATTTATAATGGAGGTTTTGCGTGTCGGCAACCTTTCAGGGATATAATAAAACACAACTGATTAATATTTTCAAGGCCATGGCAACCTCACGCCGTTTGGATGAGAAAATGCTAACCTTGCTACGGCAGGGGAAGTCATTTTTCCATATTGGAGCAGGCGGTCACGAAGGAGCCCAGATAGCCTGTGCCATGAACCTGAATCCGGGGAGTGATTGGTTTTACCCCTATTATCGTGATCAAGCTTTGGTTTTGAGTCTTGGTATGACGCAAGCCGACCTTTTTCTGGGATTTTTAGCCAAACAGGATGATCCTGGCTCAGCCGGTCGTCAACTTCCCCAGCATTACGGCAGCAAAAAACTGAATATTGTATCTCAGTCCAGTCCCACCGGCACCCAGTATCTTCAGGCTGTTGGAACTGCAATCGCCGCTCGTAAAGCCGGGCACAACGCCCTGGTCTATGTTTCCTCTGGAGAGGGTACGACCAGTCAGGGTGAATTCCACGAAGCGCTGAACTGGGCCAGCCGTGAAAAGCTACCGGTTCTCTTTCATATTGAAGATAATGGTTATGCTATTTCAGTTCCCAAGGCTTCCCAAATGGCTGGTGGATCAGTCTATGATATGGTGGGAGGCTACCGTAATCTGAATCGGTTTGAAACGGACGGAACAGACTTCTTTTCAGCGTTCAAAACCTTTGAAAAAGCGATTAAGGATATTCGGGCTGGAGATGGTCCGGCACTGGTTGTTTCCAATGTGGTGCGCCTGTTTCCCCACTCCTCTTCAGATGATCATCGTAAATACCGCGATGCTGCCGAGCTGGCAGAAGAACAAAAACGTGATCCCATTGAGAAATTTCGTAAATATTGTGAGGATGATGGGATTATCACATCTGACGAATTTCAAGCTGTATGGGATGAAGTGATCGTGGAAGTGGATGAAGTAGCAGAGCAAGCACAAACTGCTCCTTTCCCTGATAAATCAGAGGCAACCACTCATATATTAGATGAATCTCCCCAGAATATTGAGCAACGTGAATCCGCAACAATCGGTGAAGATATTGTCATCGTCGATGCAATTAACCATGCGCTACATGAAGAGATGGCCCATAACGATAGAATGATCATTTATGGTCAGGATGTAGCCGATGGAAAAGGTGGTGTTTTCACTGCGACAAAAGGATTATCAACAGCCTTTGGAGTGGAGCGGGTTTTTAATTCTCCGCTGGCTGAAGCCTCCATTGTTGGTACCGCTTTTGGCGCTGCAGTGGCTGGTTTGAAGCCTGTGGTGGAAATCCAGTTTGGAGATTATATCTGGACCGCCATGATGCAGATTCGCAACGAGGTGGCCACCGTTCGCTATAGAAGCAACAATACGTATACATCTCCCCTTGTTATGCGGGTTCCAGTTGGTGGATATATCCATGGTGGACTATGCCATAGTCAGAGTATTGAGGGCTTCTTCATGCATCTGCCGGGGATTCACATTGTATATCCATCCAATGCAGCCGATGCAAAAGGTCTATTGAAATACGCCTGCCGCATTGATGACCCAGTGCTGTTCCTGGAACATAAAGGCATGTATCGTCAGGGTTTTGCCAAGCGTCCTGAGCCAGATGCCAATTATTTACTAGCTTTCGGTGAGGCTGCAATAGTCCGTGAAGGATTTGACCTAACCATTGTCACTTATGGTATGATGGTTTATAAATCAATTGAAGCTGCCAAGCAATTAGAGAAAAGCCATGGTGCTTCAATCGAGGTAATTGATCTACGAACGTTGAGTCCTCTGGACAAGGCGACTATTGGCAAATCCTTGCGGAAGTCTGGCAAAGCATTGGTTGTCTATGAAGATACGTTGACTGCTGGTCCCGGTGCTGAAATAGCAGCTATCATAGCCGAAGAATTCTTTGAGTTGTTAGATGGCCCGGTTTTGAGGGTTGCTGCCAAAGACAGCCCGGTACCCTTCAACTGGGATCTGGAAGATGAAGTCCTTCCCCAAACGAAAGACATCCACCAGGCAGCAAAAAGATTACTAGAGTATTAAGGCGTCAAAACAATTAGCGACATTCGCGTAATTCGCGGTTAAAAAAGGTATTTAGATGATCTTCGATATAGTCATGCCAAAGATGGGTGAATCTCTCACAGAGGGGACCGTTCTGGAGTGGAAAAAGCAGGTGGGAGAATCTATCGATAAAGACGAAATCCTACTGGAAATCGCCACAGATAAAGTTGATTCTGAAATTCCATCACCAGTGGGTGGAACTGTGGTTGAGGTCATTGGAGAAATCAATAAAACCTATGATGTCGATACGGTGATCGCTCGGGTGGAAACCTCGGACGATGTCAAGGTCACTGCCCCTTCAAAAAAAAATGACGCCGAATCGCCTGTAGCGTCGTTGCATGCAACAACCCCACAGGTATCCACTCACCAATCCCCCCAAGTGTCCTTTGGCGATGATCGTTTTTATTCACCCCTGGTTCGCAGTATTGCAGTGAAGGAGGGTATCCAACCAGAAGAGTTACAACGGATTCCCGGTAGTGGTTTTCGAGGCCGAGTTTCCAAAAGTGATGTTCTTTTTTATATCGAGACGCGTGGGGGTGGCAGTTCCCAACCAGCAACAATAACAGGCCTGGAAGTAACCGGCCTGGCCGAGAAAATGAATCCAGAAGATATTGAGATCATTGAGATGGATTCCATGCGTAAAAGTATTGCCAAACACATGCGTAACAGTATCGACACATCAGCCCATGTATATGTGGTCAGTGAAGCTGACATGACTCTCCTCATGACTTTTATTGCTGAGAACAATGCAGCATTCAAAACCAAGACGGGTCATTCTCTAACGGTCACACATTTCATCGCCATGGCAGTCCGGGATGCGCTGCTGGAGTTCCCCTTGATCAACTCATCTCTGGATGGTGCTCAGATCATTCGGCACAAACATTTGAATGTGGGGATTGCTGTAGCAGTTGGTAATGGACTGGTGGTTCCCCCGGTTCGCAATGCTGAAGATAAATCACTATTACAAATCTCGGATGATATCTCAGAAATTGTCACTAAGGCTCGCAACAAGAAACTGACCCTGGATGACCTTGAGGGAGCCACCTTCTCTATCACAAATTTTGGCGTATTTGGTAATCTGGCGGGCTATCCCATCATCAATCAACCCAATGTGGCTATTCTCGGTGTCGGCGCAATCAAGAAGAGGCCCGTGGTCATTGAAACTGATTCTGGTGATGAAATTGCCATCAGACAAATTTGTACCTTTACCTTGGGCTTTGACCATCGTCTGGTAGATGGTGCCATGGGTGGAAAATTTATTGAAGCCATTGTCAAGAACCTTGAAGCAGTTGACCCACTCAAAGCGCTTGCAGGGGTCTTGGGTTAGTATACTTCTTTTGTCTTTGCGAGGAGTGAAACGACGAAGCAATCTCAG
>JAYEKW010000039.1 GCA_034716895.1 Candidatus Neomarinimicrobiota bacterium | reverse complement strand
AACAGCCCCTTGAAATGATTCAACCGGTAGTGCTTCCAGCTCAGCTGCACTGATATTGGCCTGGGCATGTGTGATATCGGCCTGGATCATGGATCGGTCAGCCGTAACGGTGACCACATCACCCTCTATGATACTCACGCTCATCTCTATATTCTGGGTAGTAGTAAGATCAACCATAACTCTGATGCCCTTGATAACCTGCCTGGTATAGCCGATCATGGTGCAATTGATATCATACTCACCTGGTGGTACATTCAGGATCATATATCTGCCATCCAGATCAGTAGCTCCCCCCTGGCCTGTGGATGGAACGATAACATTGACACCGATGAGGGGTTCACCGGTACTGGCATCAGTCACCTTACCAGTAATCTTTCCGGCAGTTCCCGCGAAAAGGAATTGGGTTATGGTCAGGAGAATCAAGAATGCTCGAATTAACTGTTTCATGGTTGTCTCACCTTAGATTAAAGAATTGATGACTATCAAAAAAAGGTTCGTACCAACCTGACTGGGCTGACCACGAACCTGTATTAAATTTTAAGCATGAGTTGAAAGTAAAATATATTTATTAACTCACAATGGGTTTTAACATCAACTTATGATATACTCCGGGTTGGAGAGGCTGTGTGTGAATAGGGACAACGCTTACCCCATGCTTTAGCTTGGGGGTATGATATCCCACTATTACTTTGGGTTTTAGCCCAATATTGTTGGGCTAAAACCCTCCTTTTTAATATTTTTATAACCCCCAGGCTGAAGCCTGGGGTAAGTATCAATACTAACAGTACTATACCTAGATAACTAAAGATAATATCAGCAAGCAATTATTCCGGCGCAATGAAGTTTTCACACAGCCTCTGGAGCCCGGGGTAAATAACTAAACAACCAAATAACACAAATTATACTTCGTCTAGAAATACAAACTCATATTAAAGCGTTGTGTGTTGTTCAACCGGCCAAAATCGGCATAGGCATAATCAAACCTTAAGCCTGAAGCTGAACCAAACAAGGGCAGATCGAAACCGGCACCAACTGTAAAACCTTCTTCTCTGCGTTCCAGATCAGCAGCAGCCAGACTGGTATTGGTTTCTACAAAAGGAGATTTCCAACCGGCTCTCAGAAAATATTTATCCAGAATACTGATTTCAGTCCCCAGGTTAATGGATTCATAGTTGTCATTTGGATGAATGGCATCCACAGCAACAGTGACCTTGGTAACGCCCATTTCCAGAACCTCCATGGCCACACCAACCCGAAAGATGAGGGGCAGATCCCAAGCATCCATGGAATAATCCACCGGTATGGCATCGTTATTCCCTTCAAAACCTGGAGCGGGATCATAGCGTTCCAGACCGTCACGGCCGGTCATGGTCATGCTGGAGCCATAGTTTGAGATGCTCATACCCAGTCGCATATCATTGAATTGAGTCCTAAACAAAGTTCCCACATCGATAGCCATGGCAGTGGCCGTACTATGCCAGATATTCTGTTGGATATATTTGGCGTTAAAGCCGATGGAGAACCGGTCAGTCAAGGATCGACCAACACTGACCTGCATAGCCAGATCGCTGGCGGTGAATTCCTCACCTGTTCCATCGGGTTCCAGTTCAGTGGTCACCGGCATATCATCCATGGTCAGCGAAGTGATACTGACACCCACTGTGCCAATTCCGTAAAGCGGAAAGATGACACCGATGTAGTTAATGGCAACATCAGCGATCCAGTTGTTACGCTGGAACAGGATTTCCCCTCCGCCTGCCTGCGCGATCCCGGCCGGATTCCAATAGAGCCCTGTGGCATCCTGACTCATGGCGACATAGGCTTCCCCCATGCCAGTTGCCCGGCTACCAATTCCGATCTTGAGGAACTGAGCGGCCGTTGTACCACCTTTATACTGTCCAAAACTAAAGGTAACTGCAATAACAAGTAGAATGATCAATTGTTTTTTCATGCTCAACCTCCTACTTGATCACGGCAAATTTGCCGATGGTTTCTGCGTTATCAGTTTCAATGTGATAGATGTAAACGCCGTAGGCGACCTCCAGATTATCCAGATTAAGCAAGTCCCACGGTTCGGCTCCATTGAACACGGATTCATTGTGTTCCAACTTGCGAACCAGTTCTCCAGCCATGGTGTATATCCGAATAGTACATTCCATGGGCAGATTGATAAAATAGATCTTCCGCTCACCTCTCCCGGATTGCAGATAGGGTTTACGCTCCCAGATAGCTGCAGCCACATAGGGATTCGGTACTACTGAAACTGCTTCGAGCTGATTAACGACCTTTTCAGCATCTTCCTTGGCAGCTGAGGTCTCGTACAGGTAAATATCCTGACTGCTGAACTCCTTACGGGTGTACATCTCTAATACATCTCCCGGTTGAGGGCTGAAAGTATTCCATTCATATTTTGAGATACGTTGTTCCAGACCTTCCTCCGTGCCAAAATATCCATAATCACCAGCAAACGTGATATCCCGGATATTCTTATGGCTATAGATAGTTGAATCACCCCAATCTGCCCCAAAAGTCTCAAATGTAATACCAGATGTGAAATCATCACTGGCATTTGAGAGATCCAGCACGGCAAAGCCTTTTTTGGTACCCACGTAGAATTCATTGTCATTGCGATAGTACAGGCTGTACACTTTCTTATCGGGTATTGTGGAATCAGAGTTGAGATAAACCGTAAAAGTACTATCCACCAGGAAGGCCAGTCCTTTATCGGTTCCCAAGACCAGATTGCCACCCAGGGATTCCGGTAATTTCTCAATAACATTGATATTATCATTCAACAGCCCATTGACACCATCCTTTGGATAGTGGGTCCAGACCGTATCTTGATAATTGTATGAGACCACACCTTCATCGGTAGCCAGCCAGATCATTTTGCCATCCACCAACAGATCCATGAGGTCTGCATCTGCCAACTCATCCAAATCCTCAGACAGACTGTCTGGACCGGGATAGAGTTCTATGGTATCATCATAACCAGTGGTGTATGTGTTATTGGTCTTCAATCGAACCAATCCATTGTTGACCGAACCCATCCAGAGGTAGCCCTCATCGTCAACACCCAGTCCCACACAGGCGGCGAAATTTTTGCTGAACGGATCTTCAGCAGTAGGCATTTTATCGGCTTTCCAATCATCATATATGGTTGCCAACACATGATTTGGCCACCATTCACTTCCATCAAAGATCGCTGGACCTTCATCAGTGGCCATCCAGTAATGCTCCTCATAATAAACGATGTCTATGATGGCATTATTGGAT
Organism: Candidatus Neomarinimicrobiota bacterium; assembly: GCA_034716895.1. Classification (NCBI taxonomy): domain Bacteria; kingdom Pseudomonadati; phylum Fidelibacterota; species Fidelibacterota bacterium. Next base: position 15,656 of record JAYEKW010000039.1, on the reverse strand, counting down.
ACCAATCCACCTCCGGAATTGGTTTTGTTCCAATACCTCCAGCCCTTGCTATCCTGATTATAGACTGCCAAACCATTGGTAGCCGTTCCGATCATAACACCATCCTCTGTGGGGAACAAACATTCCACATCCTTGAAGGGAGCCTGAAAATTGAACTTCCAGGTCGGCATATTGTCCACACCCATGACACTGTTTGCAATATCATCAGTGATGAAATGAAACGGGGTTATCTGATCACTGACACCCAGGGTTGAATCCGTGTGAAAGGTGCGAATATTGAGCGGTTCTCCAGTGCTGATATCTGTGAGACTGAAAACCATGGGACGACCTGATAAAGTGCTGTCCACAATAGTGTCAAAGAATTCCAGGCGGTAGTTCAGCGGCATGGTAAGCCCCTGGATGGCGCTGGTTTTGAATAGTGAAGCAATGGGTCCCCAGTTGCAATCACCATTGACCCAGCTCACCTGATCCTGATCCACCCATAGCGTATCATTTACCACAAATACCTGCAAACCATTACTGATCTGGTTGTAATCTTCGCCATGAATACCGGTCTGATCCTCAATGAGTACTATTTCATTGTTGGGGTCGGTAATATCAATGACTGAAAATGATTGAGTCTGCATGATCAGTTCGTCAAAATCCAGCATATCCAGATCCGGTTCGCCAGTATTGGGAATACCGTTTGCCTCAGTCCCAGCAGGATTGAGAACAGGATCCCAGTTATCGCTGTTGGGGTCATCTCCGGCAGCAGCAACAATTACATCGGAGCAACCACCTGAACCGTCCTCATACTCGTCAGCACATCCATCAGCGCCAACATCATCATGAACACTGCCATCAACCAGTGGATCCCAAACATCCATGGTCGGTTCTACCAGGATGGTATCGGGGAAGATGATGACCGTATCTTTGGCACCCAGTGGCCCATCTATCCAGGTTTTTATTCTCCAGGAAAAATCATTATGCTGGAAGGTGCTATCCACAGCAGCCTGTACCAGAATGGTATCGATGGTACTGCTGGCATAGTATAGTGTATCCGTACTGGGTGGGATGATCATATCGACGTAGATCCCATTATTCCGATAATGGATCTCATCGGAGTAGGTCTGCCAATCCTGATCATTGTCCACTTCGTCCATACCTGAATCCTTAAACCGAACCGCCAATATGCGATCGTCAGGGATCTGGGTTGGATCGATGATCTTAAATTCGATATGGCCTGTGCCCGGAAGATCAGCATCAGCATTGATATTGTTGATCTCGGGAGCAATGTAGCCAATGGACGGTGCCTGAGGAGTAACGACTGCTGTATTCACATCCAGAATGACATTCCCGGTAAAATCCTCCTGAATGGTCTTAGCTGTCTCAGTAGGTGGAATAGTATCATTCACTGAACCTGAGTCGTAAGCACAAATCGCATAGAAATAGCGCTGACCATTAACCAGATTCTTATCCACATAGCTGTGAACCAAACCGGTATTAGCGCCCATATCATAGTGCAAACCTGAGTTCTTGATCTGCTCAATGGGATGGGGACCTTCAAGGTAGTTATCCAGGTCAAACTTGGCGACGGGGTTCCATAAATAGGGACTGCCATAGGTATCTGTAATGACCAGGGATTCATTGAACCCAAAATCCGTTGCCCGGTATATGGCATAGCCCTCAAAATCATTACCGTAGAGTGGATCTCTGGAGTGTTCTGCTCCCTCATCCCAGTATAAGGTTACCTGTCCATCCCCAGGGATGGCAGTCAAACGGGGTTTATTCGGTGGTTTGACAAACCGGTAGCCCGCATCATAAATCTCCTGCATAATAGCAGCAGTAGCGTAGAGATCGCGGATGTTGTGTGGATTTTGATACAGATACTCTCCAGTGGCTGCATTGGAATTGTAACCGTACAACATGGCAATGGAAAAGCGCCTGACATCGTTTGGAGCCATCTTGATGGGTCCGGAACTGTACATGAAGATATTATCTTTATTCTGCTGAAAAGCAGCTGTATCGATGGATGCGGTAAGACGGCTGGAGTAGTAATAATCTTCCGTCTCAGTGCTATTAGAATAGGTATTGACAATAAAACCAGTCAAGCCGATCTGATCAGCCTCGTCAAGATCCTTTTCATCAAAATTTGGTTCACCGGCATCTGGAAAACCATTGGCTTCGGAGCCATCTGTATCAGCGCCGACATACTGGGGATCATCGGGACCAACACCATCGGCACCCAGATCATCGTTAACCGGTTCTCCCCGGTCCCATTCTCCATTGAGATTCCAGTCAGAGTAGGGTCGCCAATCACCATCATTGTCGATCCCATCCTGCATGGATTCATCGATCATGCCATCAACATCGTTATCGATCCCATCCCGGGGTTCACCGGGTGATTCCAGAAATTTATAACCGAAGAATCCGGGGATCGTTGTTCCAAAAACAGGATCACCGACAGCATCATCATCCCACCCATAGACGATATCGATATAAGTATCAAAATAAGCATCATCATCACTGTAATCAGAGGCACCACCGACATGGGGATCTCCATACATTCCGAAATACATATTGTCCAGGGTATCGGACCCCACATTTTTTAATTCATAGACAAAGAAGATCACGTTCTGAGCGCGGGTGGCAATCCACTGATAGCCACGAGATTCAACTTCCAGACCGAGACCTCCCCTGACGTAATCTGTGGTGTCAGGATAAAACTCATTATCCTTCAAACTGTCAGACCAGCCCTGCTCCGGCCAGTAAGTGTTGTGACTTTTGATATAGAAATCATCCATGACATAGTATGATTCCTGATCAGCAGTCGTGATCCCCTGACCATATTCACCGGGCCACATGTAGTTACCAAAATCCGGGTTATACCAGCTGCTTGGCCAGGAATCAGGTTTCCCATCTCGATTGTCATCATTAGCATCACTCATGGCCACAGATTTTTGAAAGGGATCATGATAGCCGGGAAGTGGTTGCCAATCTCCAGGGTTATTTTCATAACCGCTATTATCATAGGTGACACCAGCCACCGTGAGACCATCACTGACGACAATATCTTCTTCACCGCCATAGGTGGTGATCTTGGCTCCGGCAATCACGCCAAATTCAAAGGCATAGCCGCGTCCTGAGCCAATGGGCCATTCCATGGATGGTTCTGTATTTGGTTTACCAATGGAACCGTAATTGTAGAAAAGGGTTCTAACCCGGTTTCCGTTATGAGTTCCAGACCGGCGATCACTGAGAGCGGCCGCTTTTGACATGTGATTCTGGCGTTCCAGAGCATTGTTGTATTTCAACCAGGCAACCCGGTCATACTTATTATCAGGGACTTTGATCTCTTCATTTTGACCTGCAGATACTGTTGCAACAAGGGTAATGAAGGCTAATAGGATGAGTAATTTCTTGTTCATGCTTGCACCTTCCTAGAAACTGGTTGAGAAACCGATACGGAATTGACGGGGACTGCTGAAATAACTGGGTCTAGTGAGCCAGTCGGCCAGCGAATGTCTGCCGTGAATATTACCGTTATCCGGTGTATAGATTGGAATTAATGAGTAAGTAGCCCGCCCTGTGTCGGAGAATACACTGCGTTCGTTCTGCGTGTTCAAGGCGTTGTATATCTTGGCAAATACGGTCCAGTGCAGACCGGCAATTTCAACGCCTCGATGCATGTTCACATCCACATTGAAGTAATCCGGTTTACGATCTGAGTTGGGTGTATCCAGTGAACTTCCCTGATAGGTAGGTGTGTAGGGTAATCCGGAACCATATTTGGTCAGAACTGAAATTCCCCATTTGCGCGGTTCAGACAAGGTGATATTAACATTAACCGTGTGGGTCTGATCCCAATCCAGGGGTAGGACCTGTTTCACAACCTCAGCAGGGGGATCGCTCTGATTGGCATAGAACAAAGCCAATGGATTTGAAGCATTACCCTGAGCCACGAGGTAAGTGTAATCTGCAGAAGCTGAAAGCAAACCAGTGCGGCGTTTATTCAGTGAGAGGGTAATTCCTCGGCTATCACCATAATCACGGTTGGAATAAACCACATAATTAATGGTATTGTATTTCTCCTGTTGATCCGAACTCAACAGGCCTGAGAAATCTTTATAAAAAGCAATGATCTCGATGCCCAGATCAGGAGTTAATTCCTGCTGTAAGCCGATTTCGTATGTGACCGTTTTCTGCGGTTTCAGGTTTGCATTCCCCAGAGTAGTTCGGAAACTTTCGGTGCTGAACTCCATCTCCGGATTAGCATAGAGATAGGTGAAAGTCGGTATCTGAAAGAAATGACCATAGCTGAAATGGATGATTCCCTTATCCGTAATGGGATATGCCACGCCAAATCGAGGCGAGAATTGATGAACCGGATCAGCATCTACGTAGAAGTCATTATAGTCCTGCCATTGCTCGCCTTTGGCATCCAGCGTATCCAGAATATTATCGAATTCGGTAACTTCACCAGAGAACTGGAAGAAAGTGTCGATCCGAGCCGAATCTTCATTCGCCAGGGTATACAGCCAGTACGTGGGATTTTCCGGGTCACGATAATCAGAGGGAACAAAGTAATTTGGATCAAAATAGTCGTAGCGTAAACCAATATTCACGATCATATCGGTTAATTCGATCTTGTCTTGTAAATAGACATAGGCTTCTCGGGGATTCCGATGATCCAACTTCAGTTTTGTTACGGCATCAGTGAGCCAATTTTCGTAGGAGTCATGAGCCAGGCTTGACTCAGTATCCTTGATGGTGGGGATCCAATCCAGATTCTTTTGGACAAATACCGAATAGGCTTTGTAGTACATGGCATGATTCTTCGCGCCTACACCGGCTTTGATCTGATGCGTGTTATTCACCTGCCAGGTTAAAGCGCCACTCATTAAATAGGTTTGATTGATGCGTTGGCTGTAGCTGTGGGAATGTCCGCCACCCAAATATTCATTAGTGGGTTGCTCTGAAAGCTCATTGGGCAGGAAGTAGGCTTTTTTCAGGTCATTGGTCACAAATTCAAAGGACACATGATCGATCCAACCATCCTGGCCCATTGAAATGAATGACTCGGCCCAACTGGCGCCACTGTTTTCTTCCCAGGTATTGGTGACATTGATATTGAAATGAGCAGTTCCAATCACATCTATTATGGACTGATTTACACCGTTCACTGATACACTATCATTGAAGTAGATATGCATTTCACTTTTTAGAATAAGCAATGAATCATTTTCCGGGCCGTAGAAACTACCCATCCCGATACCTGACTTGGTGTCAGCAGCAGCTTCCAGAAGGAAATCACTCAAGACATCCATATTTGTAAAAGTAAGTTCTCTCTCTTCGCTCAGTTCCTCAGGATCAACATCCAGATAGGCTGTTCTGGCAGTGGTCTGATAAAAGGAGCCTTTGATATTATAGAACATTCTTTCATTGATCGAATGCCGGAAATCCATGATAAGTGAGGTTGAAGTTGAATGATTGGTGGGTCGGCCATCGGGGTTGTATTTATAATTACGATTATAACTGACTGATTGGGCAGCATTGTGGATCAGACTGGTATTCAATTTGATCTTAGGACTGATCTTCCAGGTCAATTTGAACATGCCATTAATACGTGATGATGTGTTGAGACGAACCACGTTACCATCACCGCTGGCACCACTGTCCCACACCCCGTTGCCATTAAAATCAATATAAGGTTCGCCATCCAGGACACCGTTGTGGTTAGCATCCATGAAGGGATCACCATTCAGCAGACCGTCTCCATTAAGGTCGATGTATTCGTAGTCTTCTTCATCGAGATACCCATTTTGGTTGAAATCATAGTTGTGGGTATAGCGGCCGTCTCCATTGACATCCCGAAAGGGTTCACCTGCAGTGAATTTTCCATTTCCATCAAAATCGAAATAGGATTCACTTCCAGGCTCCAATATTCCGTCACCATTCAGATCTTCGAAGGGTTCGGCAAAATTCAGCAGACCAGCCCGACCCCAGGGAGAATCTCTTAATTCTTCCACTGCTTTGGAGGTTAAATAGTTCACATCATTGGGCATATGTTCGCGTACGCCACGATAGAGACCACCATAATCATACAGACGACCACTGGCGAAAAAACTGAGCTTATTACCCAATCCGGGAACTGGTCCAGAGAGACTGGCCTCAATATTCTTGATATTCAGCATATCAAATTGGTCGCCATATTCGAAAAAGCGGGTGTCTTCCGTATAGTAGTCCCCCAGATAGGCACTCAGATTACCGGAGTAATCCTGGCCGCCCTCTTTGGTGACAATGTTAATGATGCCGGACATGGCTTGTCCATATTCAGCATTGAAAGTACCACTGAGGATCTGCAATTCCTGAACGGCACCCGTTTCCAGTCCAACTGCCATTCCACCTGAGGAAAGGTTTGTCACCGGCACACCGTCGATCATATAAGTAACTTCGCTGGATCGGCCTCCGCGGATATGCAAGGCTCCGTTGGGATCGGAAACAATACCGGCTTTGGTAGCAATAACTCCGGAAAGGGATTCAACCGGCATGGCCTTCATTTCCTCGGCACTGACGATGGCTCTTCCCGATGTCAGATCTTTTTGTACCATGGGTCGTTCGGCCACAACAATGACCGCTTCGTCTGATTCAAGGATCTGGACATTCATCTCAAAATTGATCTCGGTGGTAAGATCACCACGAACCGCCACTTCGGTCATAACCATTTTTGTGTATCCGATCATACCTGCTTTCACCGAATAGGTGCCAACCGGCACATTAATGACAAAGTAGATACCATCTCCATCAGTAGAGGCCCCCATACTGCTGCCTTCTATGATAACATTCACACCTGGCAAACCGATCCCGGTCTCAGCATCTGTCACCCGACCTGATATTTTGCCTGTGGTCCCACCAAAAATATTGCTCACCACGAGACTGAAGATTAGACCTAATATGATTGATCTACGAAAATTCACTGGAATTGGATGCATGCACACTCCCTACTTCTATTGCTTTACTATGGGTAAAGAAAACTATTCGTTTAAAGTAGCTGATTGTTGCAGTCAAGTCAACCTTCCAGAGTTAGTTATGAAATGAATATTAACTAACCCCGTAAATGTGCCCTTTTTGCTTGTCATCCTTTGGGTCATCCTATAGATTTCGGGCACCTTAAAAAGTGATTGGTGCGTATAGTCGGATTCGTTCCTAGGCGTAATCTGTTTGTGCACCGAATTGCATTTGATAAGATAATTTGATAATCTAACGAAGGAGGACAAAATGGGAATGAATTTACCAAAATGGTCAATTACCCTGTTGCTGCTTGCATTTTCAGTTTTCGCCATGGCCGGTGGAAACGGTGTAAACAGTTACACACTAGGCTGGTCTGAAACTCATGCCACAGACCCAGATGTATACTGGGGTGTCAGTGGTCCATACGATTTTGATGGTGATGGCTATCAAGAAGTATTGGGCTACACGGATGCAGGTGGAATTACTGCACACCTGTATGAGAATACCGGTGACGATACCTGGGAAGAAGCTTGGACCCACACTATTGTGGATGTTGTCTACAGCTATGAAGCCTGTGACCAGGAAACTGATCTGGATCGTGACGGTATCCCTGAACTGCTGATAGCTGGTGAGGGTGGCGGCTCTGGAGACTACAGCTCACTCTTCATCTTTGAGCTTGATACTGCTGCCGTGGCTCTGGGAAATATTTCATTTCTGCCAGTTGCTGTTGTTAATCCTGCTGAAGTTGCTGGAATTGACATCAATGGTGACGGTACCTACGCTACTTCCACAAAAACCATTGTAGCTAACGATCTTGATGCTGATGGTGTAACCGAGCTATTGATCTATGATGGTCGCACCCACGCTGCTCAGGTCATGTCTCTGGATACTCTGTCAGATTTCTCTTTCCCCAACTGGGTTAGTGAATTTGTTGATAGTGAGAGCTTTTGCTGCTCCGTTTATGGCGGCGCAGTGATCGGTGATTTTGATGCTGATGGTACCAATAACTTTGCCATGGTTGAATGGGATTTTAACGGAATCGCTTTTTACGATGTGGTTGATGTTGACGAATACGAGCTGATCCTTTTCACTGATGATGCTACTACCTATGATGGTGGTTCTTTACGTTCTTTGGAATCAGCTGATCTTGACAATGATGGCTATACAGAGATCTATCTGGCATCTACTGCCGGTGTCGTTCTACTGTACAGCATCGGTGACGATATTTCCGACTTTGACATTAGTACTGATATCTATGAGATTTATGTCGGTGACGGAACTGGTTTCAACGGTGCACAAATGGGCAATACAGACATCTGGCACGGAGCTGCTGATGGTGTTGATTACATTATCTCCCAGGATTCCACTTCCTTATTGGATCTGGAATATGATGGTGAGGGCGATGTAACTGATCCGGCTTCTTGGACCGCTTATGAAGTTCCTGCTGAAGGTTATGTTGATGATATCTGGAACGATGTTTGTCTAGGTGATTTCGATTATGACGGACTGGATGAGATTCTGGCAATTTCGGTGGTAACACCCACCATGCAGATCTTCGAGCATGATGGCTGGAATACAGTTGCTGATGTAGATACACGTCCCGTTGTAGCTGACACCCTGCTGGCTCCCGGTTGGCAGACACGTGGTGTCCAGGTCGGCAGCGACCTTGATGGTGATGGCTTCCAGGAAGTAATCATCACGGACTATCAGGTACATGGTGTCCATGTTTACGAAGTAACCGCCAATAATACTCTGGAATGGGTTGCCACGATGAGTGATGACTCCACCACCTATGGTGCCACCCCACGTCATGTAATCACAGGCGATCTGGATGGCAATGGTCTTGGTGAGATCATCTATCTCGGAATGCGTACTCCCGGTGAAGCCAATAATGGAATCAATGTCTGGGAATGGGACGGCGTAGTCGGCAGTGATACTTATACTCGCTATGTTATGCCCGTATTGGTTGACGGCGTTGAACTCGATCGCTATTATGGTGACCGTACCTTGAATGTTGGCGATCCTGATGGTGATGGACAACAAGAGATTCTGATCTCTAATAATGGTTCCAACAACTTGTATGATATCTTCATGATCGCCCATGTTGAAGGTACTTTTGCAAGTGGATTCTATTCACTGGTTACCGAGTATGTCATTGATCAGACCTCTGATGCCTATGGTGGCTCACCTGGATATGGTCAGGCCAATGTGACCGATCTGGATGGTGATGGCGACAAGGAAGTTTGTTTCTTTGCCTGGGATCACACAACCATGCTGGTTGTTGAGACTACAGATACAGATGAATACGAACTGCAGAGCTCCACTCAGCTTGATTCTGCATTGACTGATAAAGTTGTTTACGGAACGACCTTCGTAACAGACATCGATGACAATGGTGCTGACGAGATCTATGGTGGTATGTATTCAGCTGGTTGGGTCTGGCAGGTCACTGGTGGTGATGATGTAGCTGACATCAGCTATGCCAACGGAAATGTAACCATTATCTCTGATTTCGGCGGCGTCTGGGACGTTACCGGTGGTGATGGCGATGGTGATGGCGTTGACGAGATTTATTCCGTTGATTACACCCATGGCCGTATCTATGAGTGGGACTATTCAGGCGGTACCTGGGATATGTCAGTTGTAACCAACTGGAATAGTGCTATGGGCGGTTTCTCACTGGATTTTGCTGACGATCTTGATGGTGACGGATATCCTGAACTGGTTCAGGGTTTCCTTGAGCCACCTTTTAGTGGTGGAAATGAGTTTGGTTACACATTCTCAGTTTCTGAACTTGGTGCCGCAGTTGGTATCGATCAGAACTGGACTGTGATCACACCTGCTGATTACAAACTCTCTCAGAACTATCCGAACCCCTTCAACCCCAGCACAACTATCGACTTCACCCTGCCATTGGCGAAAGACAATGTCAACGTGATCGTATACAACATGCTTGGACAAGAAGTTGTTCGTTTAGCTAATGATGCTTCCTACGGTCCTGGTAGTCACAGTATTACCTGGAACAGCTTAACAGCTAGTGGAACACCTGCAGCAGCTGGTATCTATGTCTATGAGCTCCGTGTTGGAAACGTTTCCAAAACAGCTAAGATGACTCTTATTAAATAATCCATTAGAGCCATTTAGATATGAAAAAGCCTCCTTCGGGAGGCTTTTTCATATTGGGGAGGTTATCTGGTTCAGGACAATCCCACCTCGTCCCGCTCTCTACGGTCGCGATCCACTCCTCCCACAGGGAGGAGAATTTCATACCGTTAACAGGTGGATGTGAACCATGAATTCAATTGATGGCATAAATATTCTCCCCTTCCAGGGGAGATGTCACGACTACAAGGAGTGACAGAGGGGTTGTGTGGCAGAGCATACAATCTATATAATTGTTAACGAGGTTATCTGCCTAAGGACAACCCCACCTCGTCTCGCTCTCTCCGGTCGCGATCCACTCCTCCCCAGGGAGGAGAATTTCATACCGAAATTCCTATATTATGTTAGACTGAAGGGAACTCAAGTTGACATGAAAGGAAAAAGCAGTGCCCATCTTTTTTGATTTTCCAAATGAATGGATAGCATTTTTAGTCTTCTTTGCCATTATCATGACTTTCATTGGTTTGGCTGAGCTTGCTCGAAATGTTCTCAAGCTCTCACCTGAGCTTTCACGCAAATTTGTCCATGTCATGGTTGGAATATTGGTTTCACTGGCTCCCTTCTTTCTGGAAACCAAACTTCCTGTGCTTGTGTTGGGAGTATTATTCACTGTTTTAAACTATGTCGCCCTGAAAAAGGACAGCCTGAAAGGGATGCATACCACAGAACGAATCTCTTTTGGAACCGTATACTTCCCCATCGCCTTCACCCTGTTGGTGGTCATGTTCTGGGATCGCAACCTTGTTATTTTCATACTCTCCATGTTGATTCTGGCCTTTTCCGATACTGCAGCTACCATTGTCGGTGAACGGATCAATTCCAAAAACAGTTTTACTCTATGGCATGACCAGAAAAGCTGGCCGGGCAGTATTACTTTCTTCATCACAACCATCATCGTGGTGTTGGCTGCCTATCCCATTTATGCCGGATTAGCAGGCTATCAACCACTACCGCTCATCCACGTGCTGGGTCTGGCTGTTTTTACCGGATCGGTGACGAGCGTAGCTGAAGCTGTCTCAAAACAAGGCAGTGATAACCTGACCCTTACCCTGGCTGCCGGTTTGGCCCTGGATCTGTATTTGCATAACCTGGCACAGGGGACTCTTCTGGCACTTGGCGGCTGGTTTGCCATTTCAGTTTTGTTGGGATATGGCGCCTATAAGCTTCGGTCATTAAGTGTGAGTGGTGGCTTTGGCGCCTTCCTCCTGGGGGTTTTCATGTTTGGAATTGGCAGCTGGTCCACCATGCTGCCTTTAATCGGATTTTTCGTGCTCTCCAGTATCCTTTCAAAGATCGCTGACCGAAAAAACAAGCCTGATATCATTGCAACCAAAGGGTCGCAACGTGATATTGTTCAAGTTTATGCAAATGGCGGTATTCCGCTGTTATTCAGTATAGCCTGGTACTTGTCTGACTTCTCATTTGACTGGCTTTACTGGGCATTCCTGGCCTCCCTGGCATCAGCAACAGCAGATACATGGGAAACTGAGATCGGTAGCTTTAGCAAGGGACTGCCCCTGAACATTATCAGCTGGAAGCGCGTCCCCAAGGGCTATTCTGGTGGTATTTCGCTGGTGGGTACTGTGGGTGGACTCTTTGGAGCAGCTGCCATAGTCGCAATTGCCTATTCTATCAATACTATTGAATTGAGTATGGACTTATTCATCATGATCATCCTATCCGGATTTATGGGTAGCGTCGTGGATAGTATTTTAGGCGCCAGGATTCAAGCCAAGTTTATCTGTTCCAAATGTGATGAGCCAACCGAGCGACTAATTCATTGTGGTCATCAGACCATCCCTGTTTCCGGGGTCAAGTGGTTCAGTAATGATTGGGTCAATGTTGCTGGAACACTATCTGGTGGTGGGATCTTTCTTTTATTCTATTTTATCTGGGTTTAATGCCTGGGTGGGATTTATCGTCATGCAGAATGCAGTATTGCATCGCCCAACCCCCTCCAGTCTTCGTTCCTTCGGAACTTCGCCGAGGCAGGCCGACCCTGCGGGTCACCTCCCCGAGGGGAGGACTTCCCGTAATATATCGAGTTATTATGTTAATCCATTAACAAGACTGTTATTTCAGCAACAGCATCCTTTTGACCTGATTGCCCATCTCAGTTTCCAGACGGATCAGATAGACACCTGCCGCTAGATCTACAGCGTTGAAGTTCATCTTATGAATTCCAGCAGCCTGCTGACTATTTACCAATTCCCGGACCTCGCGTCCCCGTAGATCATAAACAGCTAGACGTACATCCATGTTATGGGACAATTCAAAGTGAAGGGTAGTCTCTGGATTGAAGGGATTCGGATAATTTGGATACAGGGTCACCTCTGTGGGTAACTGATGCGCAGGTTCAGGATCAATGGAAACACCAGGCATTTTCTTTACTATTCTCAGGTTATCAAAATAGATCCTGCCGGTTTCTGTTCCGTTAACTTGATCATACCTCATTTGAAAACTGTCGATCCGGTAGGAATTGCCGTCCAGTACACCATTCCCGATCCAGGACCCGATCATGGCAGGATCAGTCAGATCCCACTCCAGCAGTCGCCAGCCTTCCCAGTCAAGCGTATACCATATCGAAACTTCATGGTTCGGCCAGCTTGACCCGATTTTCTCGTCAAGGGCAAATCGGAATTGATTGTTACTGCCATCCCCATAGACATAGCACTGTAGAATGTAGGAATTATCAAACTCAACGTTGCGAGGGTCTCCACCTGACAGATACTCTCTGATCAAATGGTTTCCAGCAGAAGTATCCCACAGATATTGCAAATAGGCAGATTTCTTGTGCCGGGATATCCGTGATGAACCCGGTAGATAATTATCACTGCTGATGGCAAATTCGCAACCTGAGCCAATGATCCCGGTGGTTGACCCGCTGTAACCGGGTGCTTCCCAGGCGGTGGCATACCTGAAGGCATCGATGATCACATTTTCGCTGTAATGCTGATCAAAGGTTGTGTAGCCGATCTGGATATCAGAAGCAATTGGATTCCCCAGCGTATCAGTCACACCAGTTGAAATGTGGATGTCATAACTGGCGTTGGTAAGGAATTGTTCATAAGGTTTGAATGCCAGAACCGAATGCTCATTCCATTCAGTCAGCACCAGAGCGATCTCGATCGTATCAGGTCCCGTCATAAGGATAATTGATGAATCATTCACACTCTCTGGATCAAGTCGCTCATCAAAAACCATATTAAGCACCCCATCCACATCAAATTCTGTTTCTGGAATATTGCTATCAGGATCACTGAAGGTCAGCACAGGTCCGACATTATCAGCCTCAAAAGTTACAAATTCGATTGTGTAAGCATCCCCTGGAATGCCATCTCCATTCCCATCGAATCCAACCCCGTTCACATCGGTTATGGTTTCGGGCAGGATAAGCTCATATTCAGTTCCGGTGGCCAGATTTCCCGCGTACCCAATGCTCACGCTTCGGTCAGCATCTGACCAGTTAAAATCAAGGGCTCCCACATCAGGAGTAATGGTAAAACCAACTGAAAATGTCGAGATGTCAATTGATTTTGAGAAATTGAAGATCATTGCTGCATTCACCGGTATGGTATCGCCTGATTCAATGGTGAAATCTACAACTTGCGGTGCAAATGAAGGGATGGTACCGGTCATAACCGCATTCGAAAAGCCTGATTCATTCCAATAACGGTTTAAACTGGTAGCCGCATAATGGTAGTTTCCATTATGATTTTGGTTCCCTGAAAAGAGCTGAGACACCGTAAAATCATCCAAACCAAACCGGATGGCGATGATCTGGCTCGTATCATTGTCAAAACTACCATCCATGGTCCGGTAGAGTGCATACCAGTGATCAGACGTGGTGGCATCTGATGGTGAAACTATTATTTCGTAGCTCAGAGAATCTATTTCAGTCAGCAAGATTGAAGGAGCTGCCGGAATTTCCTGTGAGATCAATCCAGTGTCACGAATTTTAGTCTTTTTCGCAAAGATCGTGTTTCCGGCTTCCTCAAAGTAGACATAGTCTTCCCAGCTACCGTAGCTAAAAAACTGAAAGCCGTCCACCCACTCAACATTGCGGACGGAATTAATGACAGAGACATGATTGTACCAGATATCCTGAGAAGCAAATAAATAGGAACCGGGACCAGCTGTGTAGAGTCTGCCGGCATTAATTCCAGGCTGTATGAATTCACTCCAGCAACTGGGGCAATTGCCTTCCAGCATGCCTACGAAACTATTAGCGGTGTACCAATGATAGTGCATGGGGGTCAACTGATCGATAGTGCCCTCATTGAACCACAATGCAGCATCCTGATAAACCACACCATAGCCATTCCAGCCGCTCCAGTTGTATTTGCCCAGGGCTGCCACAGATAAACGAACCCATGGTTTCACAACTTGGATCGAGTCGTGCGCCATCTGTACAAATTCAGTTACCGAGCTGCGCCAGTACTGCTCCCAACTGCTAAATCCACTGGGCACTCCCCCACTATATGGATGTAGATAATCGTATAGGTAACGTCCACTACGCTCATCACGCAGGGCTTCCAGGGTTGCGTCAGAGATTTGTCCATCCAGGGTACTGATCTCAGCTAGTTGATCTTCTTCGTGATCCCGCAAAACAGTTGCTGAATGCTCATTCCAGCGAACATAATCAAAGTGCATACCGTCAATATCATAATTATTCACAACTTCCATGACCACATCCAAGGTGTATTCGCGAACTGCTTCCAAACCTGGTGAAAGCGCTCGATAGCTGGTCATGGAATTATCATCTCTGTCCCGGCAAACCCATTCTGGATGCAAGTTGGCCGGTGTGCCATTGGCGGTTGAGGAAGCAGCAAAGACATTGAACCAGGCATGCAGTTCCAAACCTCTCAAATGAGCTTGTTCAATAGCATATTCCAAAGGATCATAGCCCGGGTATGAACCACCGGCATAATAGCCCCATGGCTCAAAAGATGAATTATAATAGGCAGTACCACCCTGGCGTATCTGCCAAAGCACAGCATTCATATTCGCGTCAACATGATCCTGCATGATCTCACGTACACGCGCTTGATTCGAAGCGACTGAACTGGAACCGCTAATATGCTCCCAGGTGATCACCCAGGTCGCTCTAAATTCATCATTTGTGGATTGGGACCAGACCAGGCTGGTAAATATGAGTAAATTGACAATTACCTGATGCAAACGCATGACACTCTCCTTATAAGTATTAACGGGAGACAAGTTAATCCTGAAGTGATGGCAAGTAATACCAAATTCAGCTCCAAATGGCCTGTAATTTCTTCATCTTTTACCGTTATACTTCACTTAATATTTTATCCATAGCTATACTTCGATAAACTCAGCACAAGTGGCTATGCAAAAAACATGAAGATCGTATAACACTAAAATATTTTGAAATTAATAGACCCTTTAGAACTGAAATTGGTGTGCGCCAAGCAAAGCTGGTGCTTTCAAGCTGGACAATCCAGCCCAGACAAAGGCTAGCCCCCAGTCTGGAACAGAGC
>JAYEKW010000038.1 GCA_034716895.1 Candidatus Neomarinimicrobiota bacterium | reverse complement strand
AAAGCACATCGCTCTACATCGTATGCTCTCAGGGGGATCCTAATATGGAATCACTACAAAGCGTAGTCAGTAAAATAATACCAAACGTGATACAATCTGATACGGGGTACCTGGTAGATGGTAGTTACGGTGGCAATGCAGTAGATGTCGCTGTCACTGATACTGGTTTGGAATGCCAATGCTTCGTCGCCCAAGTTTCAAACGGTGAATGTGAACATGTCAGGATAGTACGAGATTACCTGGCGAATAATCCCATACCAGACGACAAGCCTGTAATTACCCAGGCTGATGCCGACTATTACCTTGCGAAGGTAGCCGACCTAGACGAGATACTCACTGCAAACACAGAGAGTGCTACCAAGCAGATAGACCGTATCAAACTCTGGTTGGAAGTAGAGACGGACAAGATCCAGCGGAAGAAGGATTATTATCTACTGGCGTTGGATAACTACATGCACCTCAATGATTTCAGCACCAAACGGCTGGTGAATGGAACCCTCAAAGTCAGGTCACAACAGCCTGAGATTAAGATTACCGATGAGGATGAAGTCTTAACGGACGAGCGGTTTGTTAGGCTTATACCAGAGAAACGTGCAATCGATAAAGCTGCACTCCGTAAATATTGCACCCAAACCGGTGAAGAGGTAGCGGGTACAGAGGTGATACTGAAACCTCATAAGTTCAGTTATAAACTGAATGGAGGTGCTTGATGAATATCTCAAGTGTCAGTGATTCTGAAGTCCTGGAGGAATACGTGCGCAGATTCACAATACCTGCCGGTGAAAGAATCAAGACATCACGAGAAGCTGCTGATCATTTCAGGTCATATTTCGCAGATGCAGCCAAGCGAGAGCAATTTGTCGTGTGTTTTCTCAATGGACAGCATCGTGTTCTCACAACAGAGATACTCTTCACCGGATCAATAACGACAAGTGCTGTTTACCCCCGTGAAGTGGTGCAGCGTATCCTTGATTTAGGCGCAGCAGCTGTAATGCTAGCACATAACCATCCGTCGGGGGAGCTTACTCCCTCAAGCAGTGATCGTGCTGTTACAAAGAAGCTACAGACGGCGCTATCAGCAATAGATGTAGACGTGCTAGACCACATCATCATTGGTGGATCTGAGTTTTTCAGTTTCAGTGACCACCGCCTTATATAAATAACAAAACCGAAAGAGAGGTAGATATGGAGACACAAGAAAGTGTCATGGATGTAGTCCATCCAGTTCAAAGTAATGTAGATAATCACCGGACATTGTTCAGCCATGATCCGGAACAAGCTTACCGTGAAGCACAACGACTGGTCAATGTTGTAGCCAGCAAGTGCACGGGACCGGGATATCTGGTTAATATCCGGGGCAAACAGTACCCAAAGATAGAATGGTGGACGTCCGTCAGTGCATCACTGGGACTATTCCCCCGCGTACTTTATTCAAAACGACTCGAACGTGATAGTGAGATAGCATACGAGGCCAAGGTTGAGGTCCATCGTAACGGTCAGATCATCGCATCCGGTGAGGCTATGTGTTCAAACCGTGAGGATCGTTGGCGAAGTGCTGACGAATATGCGATAAAATCCATGGCGATAACCAGAGCCTCAGGTAAGGCATATAGAATACCGTTATCATTCCTGGCTGTGATGGCTGGATTGGAGGTAACACCTGCAGAGGAAATGCCCGCTCAACAGAACACCCAGTCCACGTCAAAGTATGAACGTACAAATAATCACGTTGAAGAAATGGCCTCTGAGAAGCAGCAAGCTGCTGTGAGGGGATTAATTGAGAACGATTCTGTATATCCCAATGAGAAACGCCAGATCCATGAATTCATCGAGGACGGGCTGACCAAAGTGAAAGCTAAGGAGTTGCTCGACTTCTTTTATGGCATAAGTGAGTTCCATGATGGAAACTGGGTCAAAACAACATCCGGAAAGCTTGAAGAAAGGAGATAAAACTGTCCGGAAACTATGACGTACAAAATAGCTGCGGCCGCAAACCCGTCTTAGATTCGACTTCTCCTGCACCCTCACTCCCTTTTACCTGCTTCACAAGTTAACATCAGCTCATACCATCTGATTTCAACCTATATCAGAACCTGAATATTGCTCATCCTGGGGCTTAGGGAGGGGTAGTAGTGCTAATCTAAATCAGTCAATGCTTAAATCGACAGATAGTATGATTGCTTACTCAATCAAACTGATGCTAGAGGAAGCACAAATTCTCGCGAGAACTGTGACATAACATTGTTAAAGGCGGAATAGACCGCTCCTGTAAATCCCCTTAGAGGGAAAAATGTCATAAGGAGGATTCAAATATGAATTCACAAACAACCCAAGAATGGTATACGCTTAACGAAGCTGTTGACTATACCAGACTATCTGCCAGCCTACTCAGAGCTGCAGTCAATGCTGAAAAGCTCAAATCAACAAGAAGTAATGGAAATAGTGGGAAATTACTATTTCACAAAACATGGTTAGACCAGTTTCTAATGGCTGGAGGTAATCATGAATCGTGATTTAGAAGCTGCAGCCGTGGCAGAAATTAGCAATCAGCGTGACTGGGTTTACCAGCAATGGTTGGACCTAAATGCTACACGCCTATACAAACTTCCCATCAAATGTTGTAAAAACAGCTCAAATCCTGCCATCGAAGAAATGAATGCTGAGATCCGTGAGCGTGCCTTATGAGCAAACTTCAACCAGTAAAGCGATTAATTATTGATCGTGAAAATTACCTGACATTGCCTGAAGCAGTGTCAATTATGGAAGTGAATGAGCATGTTCTTTTGCTTATGAAGGGCATCATTGGGTTCCGGTGGGATCCTGATGACCCCAAGGCCCCATTGTTCCATAAAGATGATCTAAGATATTTCAAAGATCAATCTGAATATCGCATTCTAATCACACTTGACGCTTTCAAAGATCCCAATTTTAAGCCTCTTGATGATATAGAATTTGTCGAGCTATGGCTTATCGAAAAGGTCGAGCGCCTTTGTAAGCAATATCATACTGGTGATCAAACTGGCTGTGAGAACACTAGCCATGAGATAAATGACAGACTGCAGGAGGCGAGATCATGAAGTGCTCTCAACGATGGTTTAAGACCCACGAGGCTGCTGAATATCTAAACGTAAACCTGAAATCCTTTACTTCAGTAATGAAGAGGAACAACTGTGTTGCTGTGAAGACCAGCAGGAAGGGTGATTATCGCTGGCACCGATCACAACTAGATGGGTACCGTATCTACAATAATAGTAAGCCCACCTTAATGCAGAGAATCAAGTTGATAATTCTCAACTGGGTGTTCAAAACATGATTGTTGTTGTAAACGTGTCTTTTTGCGATACGTACGAAATCGGGGCGGGAATCCAGCATTCCTGCCCTGGCTCCAACATCCCCTCAGAGGGTAATTCCAAACGATGGAGAATATTATGACCTTAACACCAGATCAAGACACTGAAGAAGAGAACGCTAACCCAATGAGAATGGGTCCTTATCGACATGTACTGTTGGTTGCAAAGGAACTCAATATGACCCTTACGGCGCTGGCTGATTTAATAGACACAAATCAAATAGCATTTATTAGACCTAAGTGGTTGCTGGACTCAAGAATCTATGTGCATAAAGATTGGGTGGATGCTGCTAAAGCCAAATTCCCGGTAGTGAAATTCTGTATGCTACATAAACATTTGCTTATGGATGATCATTCATTTCTCGAATTGAGGAAGTTGACCACTCGTAAGAAGCCCAAGGTATTAGCTAGCCAAAACCAGATAGATACACTCCAGGAGATTCTTGATAGTGATTATATCCTTCAAGGCGAGCGAAAGTGGATCCTGCCCATATTTGATGAGAAGTGGATTGGCAGTGTTCGTATTGGCTCCTTGATTGATTATTTCCTTGGTGTCAAATACAAGAATACCGACGGTTCATGGGATTATATAACACAGGGAGTCTTCAGGATTCGCCGTGATACCCTAACCGAATATTACGAAAAGCGTAAAGAATTAGCACTGATCAATCATGATACGTTCTAGAGGACAATACCTCACAACACGCTTATAGCCTTTGAGCTTAACCCCATAACCTCCGAGGAGGGGATCATGGGAAAGCGTAACACCCCAAACAAAGACCATAAGTTCTGCCCCAGCTGTGGTGGACTTACCGAACGCTATTTGACTGTGAATGAAGTTGCAGAGTTGACTTCAACATCACCAGACACCTGGCGCAAATATATCAGAGAACGATCCATTGAATATGTAAAGATAATGGGCAACACCCGTATTCCATATTCATCACTAAAATCAATAATCGAGGTCTTCCCTGAAATTAACACAACAACGATTGATAGAATTGAGAGTATATAAAATGGCAACAATAGCAAAGCACATAACTGATGGCGGTAAGAAAGGATATCGTCTTCAATGGTACGATTATCTTGGGAACCGTAAATCCAAGATTCTGTATCTCCCCAAATCTCAGGTAAGATTAGTAGGAGATAGATTGGAAAGAGAGACTCGTGAGATTAAGAATGGACTAAGACAACGTCCAGGTACAATTAAGATGATCACGGATAAATTCATCAGCACATCGAAAACAGATAACAAAAGTCCTCAGACGATAAAGCGGTATGAGAAAGTCTTCAAACCATTCCTGGCATATTTTGGTGAAGAACGCGCACTGCATTCAATTAACTCGATAGCCATTGAAGAATATAAGGCAGAACGCAGTGAGATTGATAAGGTCAAGGCTGTTTCCGTAAATACTGAATTACGACACCTAAAGGCACTATTTAACTGGGCTGTTAAGCAGGATTACATAGCTAAGACTCCATTTTCGGGTGTAAAGATGTTACAGGTAGATGATCCAGAAGTCCGCTTCTTATCTGAAGACGAGATTGAAAAGCTATATGAGACCATCGAGGAGAAGAAGAACCAACGTGCTTATGATCTGGTAACTTTCTACCTGCAAACTGGAGTGAGGGCTACAGAGATACTCGAGGAAGGTGGCTTCACCTGGGACTCAGTAAAGAAAGACCATATTGAGATCATTGGCAAGGGCAGGAAGCGTCGTCGGATACCACTGAACGATACACTTCGCGCCATTCTTAACTCTCGGAGGGGGGAACGGGTACCGTTCCCATATACCTACTCTGCAGTGTCCCAGTCGTTATCCCGTAGACTATTCCATAGTGCGGAAATACCCGATGCTAATTTGCACACACTTCGTAAGACTGCCGGTGCTC
>JAYEKW010000037.1 GCA_034716895.1 Candidatus Neomarinimicrobiota bacterium | reverse complement strand
CCAATACAATTGGCAAACATAGTATTTGTTGCTGTCAACTCCTCAACAAATATGCATCTGCATAAGCCCTGAATCCGGGGTGGGACGGTGACAGCAGTGCCCCATGCAAGAGCATGAGTGATGAAAAGCTATCAGAAATGTTCAGAGTGTCCAGCTTTGAAGAACTCAATTCATCCACAACTGCCGATCCAAAGTCCGATACTGAATAGCTTCCGATATATGCTCTGCCCGGATCTGATCCGATTCTCCCAGATCTGCAATGGTCCGTGACACTTTAAGAATCCGATCATAGGCTCGGGCACTCAAACCCAGGTTGGTGATGGCTGCTTTAAGCAGCTCAGCTGAAGTCTGATCGATAAGACAGATCGTTCGGATCATCTTGGGCGGCATATCAGCATTGGAATGAATATGTGGATTATGATCAAAACGCTTGTTCTGTTGATCCCTGGCATTCTGGACCCGTTTACGGACAATGCTGGATGATTCCCCATCCTCCTTGGCCGATAATTCTTCGAAGGGGATGGCCGGTACCTCAATATGCAGATCAATCCGATCCAACAAGGGACCAGAGATCTTAGCCATATATTTTTGGATGTTCACACTGCTACACGTGCATTCGTGACGCGGATCGCTGCTGTATCCACATGGACAGGGATTCATGGCGCTCAACAAAATAAAGTTGGCCGGGTAGGTGAGACTCATACTCGCCCGGCTAATGGTCACTTCAGTATTCTCCAGAGGTTGACGCATGACCTCCAGTACATTCTTCTGAAATTCAGGAAGCTCATCCAGGAACAACACGCCATGATGAGCCAGACTCACTTCACCTGGCCGGGGAATCCGACCCCCGCCAACCAGAGCCGCATCCGAGATCGTATGATGAGGAGATCGAAACGGACGGGTAGCCACCAGGCCTTCTGTCCGCACCATCCCGGCAATGGAGTGGATCTTGGTGGTTTCTAATGCCTCCTCAAGGGTCATTTGTGGCAGAATAGTGGGAAAACGCTTCGCCAACATGGTTTTACCCGATCCAGGCGGTCCGATCATCAAAACATTGTGCCCCCCGGCTGCGGCAACTTCCAGTGCCCGTTTAACATGGGCTTGACCGCGCACATCAGCCAGGTCAACCGGATAACTCTGAGCTTCAGTGAACAAAAGCTTGGCGTCAACTTCCAGCGGTTCAATATTCTTTTCACCATTGAGAAACAGAATGGCATCTAACAGCGTATTGACTGGAATAACATCAATATCTCCAGTAACGGCTGCTTCACGGGCATTCGCTGTAGGCAGAATCAGCCCCTTCAGTTTGCTCTCATGGACCCCCACAGCAGAGGGGAGCGCTCCCTTTACCGGTCTCAGAGTTCCGTCCAATGATAGTTCCCCCATGAGTACATACTCCTCCAGATCGATATGAATAACAGCACCCAGGGCAGCCAGTATCCCAATAGCGATGGGCAGATCAAAAGCAGAACCTTCTTTTTTGATATCTGCCGGGGCAAGATTGATGGTATAGGCTTTTGGTGGGAACTTGAAGCCACTGTTCTTGATGGCTGAGATAACCCGTTCCTTGCTCTCCCGAACTGCCAACTCTGGCAGACCTACCGTGTTATACCGAAAGGCGTGACCCTCAACATTTACTTCAACCTCAACCAGATATGGATCTATCCCGATGAGTGAACTGCTTAATACACGTGCTAGCATACAAAACTCCCTTCTTGAATAAGTGATATGACAAACTTATGGGTTTAACCCAATAAGCTTTTCAGATGTGGTTTTTGGATCTATTGCTGAGAACCGGAGAGGTTTGCAGACGGTTCTCTAGGAAAATTCTTTTGAATATTGGAACTTAAAAACTAAAAATCAAGCTGAAGTGCTCGAGAATATTATTTAATGATTTCCCACCAAATCAATAATTCATCAAGCTCAACAACGCATAGAACTCGTGAAACTCACTAACTCAAGTAATTAACAAAACTTGTCGCGCCGTAGCCCTAAGGCGAAGTTGAATTACATGCAATCCTGATCAAAAGCTTGCTCAATGATGAGCTTATTCATGTATTTCCAGCGCTCTTGATTACCCTGAGCGTACGTGAGCTTAAGATTGAAGGATGCCATACTGTCGAAACCATGTTTGCGAGCCAGCGTCTCAAGGAAAACGGGATCTTGAAGAACATCAGGTTGGTTTTTATTCAGGCATTCAGTTTCAACCGCCAAAGCAATGATACTTAACTCCTCATCAGTCAGCACATAAGCAGTTTGGGGAGTGGCACTCAGTGGTCGGTAGGCAAGGGGAGAATCCAGTTCTACAGCAGAATCAATACTCTTTCTGGCTTCAGCAGCAGCAATTTTTCGTTCAATACTCTTCTGCTCCAGAGCTTCATCCTTTGGGAGCCGGGAATCAGGTGCGGTTTTTCGCCCCCAGAAAAGTTCAAGAACTGATTTATCGTTAGCACGAATTTTCTGGTTTGCATATTTGATGGCAGACATGAAAGGACGGGCTTTGTTTATCTCTATTTCGTAGTAAAGGTCGATCCAACCAATGAAATCAGTCATGGCAGTGTCACCGCTATCTTCCATTTCGAGCAGGTTTTGCCAGATCATGAAAAGATTGTCGATCTCTTCATTGAAATAATGTGAGTTGCGGGGCGAGCTTGAAATAGTTTCGTTGGCCAATTTTCGCGTTTCATAAGCACTGGAGATATAGGCAAACAGGAAGGTTTGCTTCTCCATTGGAGTGAGAGCTGACCAGTAGATACTCTGCGCAAAAGCGACATGTTCTTCTACCGTGTTTAGGGTATTGCTTTCTTGAGCAAAAGCCTGCGGAAGCAGAGACAGGATGAACAGGGCGACACTGAAAAGAGAGGTTCTCATAAACATTCCTACCGGTTTAATCATTGTGCTTCAAATCTAATCCCGGATTTATATACAAGTACAAAAAAATGCAGGTTACTTATGTTTCATCTGCTTTTTTTATCGGATAATACACAGGTCTTTCGGGTTATGAAAGAGAGCCCGGAAGATTTATGTAGCGCCCTGAGTTTGGGCTGCTTCTCAATATATTATCACTTTGTACAAACACTGTATTCCTGTAGTCCCTTATCCACAACCACTTATTTGGTGTGAGTCAGCTCTAAACTTTTGTTAAAAACCCCTGAAATGAGCACTATTCTTAATACGTGTTGCGCTTTTTACGGTTAATCATAATGGCCACCAATTGCAAAAATATAAACAGATTTATCATCATATTTATAAATTACTCTATCCCCTTTAGAGAGTCTCCGTGACCAAAATCCCTTTAGATTTCGTTTCAGTTGTTCGGGTTTACCTAGACCCGCTGCTGGATCACCCCGTTGCATTTCCTGAATAATCCTGCATAAATTCCTGTGCAACCCTTTATCCTTCTTTCGAAGATCTTCATATTTTGACCAACTTTTTCCCTCAAATACTATTGATCTCATCTAACTCCTCTTCCGTAGGGGAATATCCTGCCTGAGTAGTATGAGTTTCAATAGATTCAATCAATTGCTTTGAAAGTGAAGCATTCTGTAATACAAATAATGTTTCCTGTTCTCGCTCCCAATCCTCAGCACTCTGTACAACAAAATCATGGCCAACCCGACGCTTAACCCTGATGGTTGAATGGTCTGATAAAGCCTGGTCGACAAAGGATTTTATATTTGCTCTAAATTGGTTAACTGATACTTCAATCATTTTTGACTCCCTTTAATTGTTTCGCTAATGTACTACTATACCGTACGCTCGCAAGGTTTGTTTTTGAGTCAACCTCTGAATTGGGGTGTTTCTAACAAATATTATGTAGTTAGCGGTAAAGACAAAACATGCTTTGTCTCTGCTAGAGCACGAATCCACCCAAAACCGATCAATCCCAAAAACCCACAAACTCATTCCGGCTCAACCCAATACCCCTCACTCTTTATCAGCTCGATAAGCGAATCTACTGCTTCGACCTGGGGAATATGCGGTTTTACAACGACCTGTCCCCGATAGAGTGAAACTTTGCCGGGACCCGTGCCCACATACCCAAAATCAGCATCAGCCATTTCGCCTGGACCATTCACGATGCAGCCCATAATGCCGATTTTTACACCTTTAAGATGGGCTGTCCTGGCTCTGATCTGGGCTGTCACCTCTTCCAGGTCGAAGAGGGTTCGACCACAGGAGGGACAGGCAATATATTCGGTTCGGGTCATCCTGCTTCGACTTGCCTGCAACACTCCAAAAGCGATTTCATTTAGATCGTGTAGGTCGATTATGCTGGAACGAAGCCAAATACCATCCACCAGACCGTCATTCAAAAGACCACCCGCTTCTGATCCACTGGTCAGAAGCAGCTCATTCCGGGACAAGCATGGGTAATCATTATGCAAAATGATTGGGTTGGATCTTCCGCTTTGGATCAGATCCAGAATAAATCTTCTTTGCTCAGCCTGGCGGTGCCTGTTATGCGATGATAGCACCCAGATGATACTGGGATCATTTGGCAGTTGAGCAACGTCAAGATGGGCTTCAACCTTTACAAAATTGGCTATCGTATGGTGTGATCCAGAACTTTGGAAAGACTCCAAATCAAATAGTGGGAACTGGTTATCACATCCAGGTAATGTGAGCCAAGTGGCTGAATCATAGAGCAGTAGTGTGTTATCAGAAATAATAATATCAGGTAAATTACTGCCAAAATAGAGGATATCAGCTCCCAGATCACCAGCACTCCAGGTTTGATTCACATGACTAAATTGATATCCTGCTGCCTTAAGTTTCAATTCTAGAGCCACAGTTGAATCGTTCAGGTCTGCCACAACAACTGGTACCTGTCCGTCTCCAATGATCGAGAACCGATGAGTTGCCCTACGTTTATACTCGAAAAGATCAATGGGAAGTGAGCTCAACTCGGATATTTCCGCGTGGTGATGGAGTGGCAGAATACTTTTAACCAGATCTAGTGCTACAGGTATTTCTGCTTCAGGTGCCTCAGTAAGCGAAACTCGAATCGTATCGCCAATTCCGTCGCTTAACAGGGAACCAATTCCGAGAGCTGATTTGATCCTGGCATCATCACCATCGCCAGCCTCAGTAACTCCCAGATGAAGTGGATAATTGAAACCTTCCTGCTCCATATGATCGATCAACAACCGATAGGCCTGAATCATGACCCGTGTGTTGCTGGCTTTCATTGAGATCACGATATCGTGGAAATTCTCCTCAGCACAAATTCGCACAAATTCAAGAGCAGATTCCACCATTCCCAAGGGAGTGTCACCATATTGATTCAATATGCGATCAGAAAGTGAACCATGATTGGATCCGATGCGCATGGCTGTGCCTGCTTCCCGACATATTCTAACCAGGGGAGTAAAACGTTCCCGAATACGGTCAATTTCAGCCTGATACTCAATTTCGGAGTATTCTATTTGTTGAAACTTTTTCCGATCTACATAATTTCCCGGATTTATCCTGACTTTTTCAACAAGTTGGGCAGCTACTTCAGCAGCACGGGGGACAAAATGTATGTCAGCAATGAGGGGGACAGCATAACCGCGATCTGCAAGAGTAGCTTTGATTACGCCCAGATTCTGGGCTTCCTTGACACTGGGTGCAGTTATTCTGACCAATTCACAGCCAGCATCAACCAGGCGGATGGTTTGAGCAACAGTGGCTTCTGTATCCATGGTGTTGGTGTTAGTCATGGATTGAACCCGAATTGGATGATCGCCACCCAGTGGCACATTACCTATATTTACGACCCGCGTCTTATAGCGCTGATAGCGAGTCAAAATTTCAAGATGTTTCGAAAAATAATTATCCATTATGTTTGGTAACCTTAGATATATCAATATGTTACTTAATAAGACAAAGTTGTCTCTAACTCTCAAATACTCAACGACTCCAGGCACCACTGCACCAGGAGAATCGCAAATCAATCTAAAGAGGGTGGCAGTTGAAACCAAGACCCTATCAGATCTGAGAATTGTTCATAGGATTGTGACTCAGGTCGCATGATTTATATCTGGTCCAATCTGCAAAATCTGTGGATTTTCTGTAGGAGTGATGAAATTATCAAGGACTGTTTTGATAGTCGGGCAACAGCGCTGCAAAATCTTGCGTCTCAACCAGCTTTCTATTATCTTTGCCGTCTTATAAAATGGAGCTATTGAAACATGATTAATAAAAATATTTATGAAGTTCGCCGGGAAAGACTGATGCAATCCTTGGGAAATGGAGTGGCCATTTTAAAGGGGGCACCAGCACAAACCCGGACCAATGACACGGAATACCCCTATCGTCAGGATTCAGATTTATTTTATTTCACAGGTTATGCTGAACCCGGCGCTGCCTGCATTATTGATCCGAATAACTCTGATCAACAATTCACCCTGTTCGTGCTTCCCCCGGATCCTGAAAAAGAGGTCTGGACCGGCTGGCGGTTAAGTTTTGAGGAAACCATGGAACAATATGGAGCTGACCAGACCCTGGATATTGCAGAATTTAGTGAATACGCATTAAAAGCCATGAAATCAGCTTCAAAAGTTTTCACCAATCTCAACCACGAGAAAGAGCATCAATACAAGATGCTGGATCAGTTGCGTCAAGTTCGTGGCGAAATTCAGCGAAGTGGTGGTGGTCCTGAAAGTCTCGAGTCCATCGGATCCATCAGTCATGAAATGCGACTATTCAAGGATATACATGAGATTGAGCTCATGCAGAAAGCTGCCGATATCTCAAAGGAAGCCCATGTCAAAGCAATGCAAGTCTGTGTTCCCGGTTTGCATGAATACCAGCTTCAGGCAGTGATGGAGAGTCATTTTGTCTTTGAGGGTGGCTCCGGCCCAGCCTATACATCCATCGTTGGGAGTGGTGATAATGCTACAGTACTGCACTATATCAAGAATCAGGATGTGATCAAGGATGGTGACTTGATCCTGATTGACGCAGCAGCTGAATACCAAATGTATGCTTCAGATATCACCAGAACCTTTCCAGCTAATGGGAAATATTCAGATGCTCAGAAGGCTATCTATGAAGTGGTTCTGAAAGCCCAGAACGCTGTGATCGAAGCAGCAAAACCTGGGGTTACTTTCCAGGAACTCCATGATCTTGATCTAAAACTCCTGGTAGAGGGGATGGTGGAGATCGGCTTGCTGGAAGGTTCAGTTGACGAGATCATTGAGACAGGAAGCTATCAGGTTTACTTCATGCATAAAACAGGTCATTGGCTTGGTTTGGATGTTCATGATATGGGGAAGTATATGGTGGACAATAAATCCAGAGTTCTGGAACCAGGGATGGTTTTTACAGTTGAACCTGGGATCTATGTGAATTCTAAAACGTCTGCTCCTGAAAAATACCGCGGCATTGGCATTAGAATTGAGGACAATATTTTGATCACTGAAAAGGGGAACCGAAACCTGACCGGGGCTGTTCCAAAAGAGATAGCTGATATTGAAGCCATAATGGCACAAGCAAAATAGAAAGCCGTAGCATGAATAATATTATCAAGAAGAGTGTTATGATCCTGATTCTCCTCACGGTGGGGATATTGGGGTGCAAAAATAACTCGATCGCTTCTAATTATACGCCAAATGAGTTTACCCTGCTGGTTGCCGCCAGCAATCATGGCGAGGTTGGTCCCTGCGGCTGAAAATCTAATAAACTTGGCGGTCTTGCCAGGAAGTATACTGTGATGAAGGAACTGGCTGAAACAGAGGCAATCTATTTTGTTGATGCAGGCGATGCCTTTTTTAAAAGTCCTTATATTGTTCAATCAAAACGTGAGAGTCTAACAGCCACAGCCCAGGCAGTTTTAAGTGCTTACAACGTCATGAATTGTCAGGTGATAAACATTGGCGCAAATGATCTGGCAGGTGGCCGGGAATTCATCCGAGAGCTGCAAAACCAGGCTGAATTCCCTTTTATTTCTGCCAACATAAAGGATGCAGACACTGATAAACAAATGTTCGAGTCTTCAATTATTGTGGAAACTCATGACCATAAATTGGGTTTTGTCGGTGTGACCTCTGGAGACAAAAGGCTCAAGAAATTTACATTTGATGACCCCATAGAATCAGCAAAACAAGCTGTTGCTGCCATCAAAGACAACGTTGATCTGGTTTTCCTGTTGGCTAATGTTGACGATCGTACAGAGCTTCGGTTGGCACAGGAGATCAGTGATATCGATTTCCTGATTCGTTCCAAAACCGGATCACTTCATCGGAATCCAAAAGAGCATAATGGGGTCATTGTGGTGCGGAGCGGAAAACAAGGCAAGTATGCGACCGCACTGAAGATTCGCCGGGTTGATGGTGTCTCAAAGATGAAAAACGTCAGTGCCCAGATGAAACGGATCAAGTTTGCCAACAATAGATTGGATGCGATGTCAAAGAATCTGGAAGCAGGTCAGACTCTGGAAGAACGTTATGCGGATGATGCAAAACGGATGCAACTGATCAGCCGACTTCAGGCTGAAAAACAAACGAATAAGGATCTGATCAATAAACTGCACAATAGTTTCTATTTTGATTCCGTGCCTTTGAATGATAAGGTTATAGATGCACCTGAAATAGCAGAGATCGTTGCTGAGTTTATGCCCAAAAAGAATAAAGCCAAAGATAAAACAAATGTTAAGGAAAAAGCCCGTATAAAATAGCACTTGCCTGATGTAGAGGCGTGTTTAAAAAAATAATAAGTGATACTATAAAAAAAGAGGCTGATAAAAATCAGCCTCTTTTTTTTGTCCAGTGGGGCGAGAGACCGGGCTCGAACCGGCGACAACCACGTTGGCAACGTGGAGCTCTACCAACTGAGCTACTCTCGCATTCTTTTGTCTACCATCCAAGATGGCTTAAAAGCGGCGTGAATATAAATCCAGCCAATGGTGTCGCAAATAGTTTTTGAACCAAAAATCAGTTTACATCTGGCTGCCCTGAATAACCCAGTGTCAGGGTTACAAATGATATCAATAATATATGATTGTATATCAAATATCTTTAGTCACAGTCGTTTCTGTTTTGTAGAATAATATCTATAACCACCAATAAAACAATATGATATAGTGCTATAAATGATATTGGCATGTGCTTTGTGAAATGACATGGTGTGTTGAACAAAACGAAACATGCCAACAAGGAGGCAATTATGACAAAGACAAAACTTTCAATCACAATCCTGATCGTGATGCTGACTACAATAAGCCTATCTGCAGAACCAGCATTTCAAACAGATTGTTGTCAACCTATTCCAGTAGGCGGTATGCAGGTATTGGAACAAAACACATTTTATCCATTGTTGGCAGTACGAGACCACCTGGAAAGTGATGTAGTGCTGAAATTTTGGGTGGATGTTAATGGGAATGTATCAAACATTTACGTTTCCGAAAGTGGTGGCACGATGTTCGACGCATCAGCTATCGAAGCGGTGATGACTACAAAGTGGAACCCGGCCATGCAGAGCGGGAAAGCAGTTGCTGTGAATTATGAGTTACCCTTTGCGTATCGTTCGCGCTAAATCAGTAGTGTTAGTTCTTTGACAGATCGTCCCATCCATAGATAGAACAGGCCGGTTATTCAGATAATTGGCCTGTTTATTTTTACGGCTCATCGTCATAATGCGTACCTGGATACAATCATTGAGATTGGGGGTCAATAAAATTTTCTGGGGTATAATAGGTATAAGGGTTATAGAGGCTGTGTGAAAACTTCATTGCGCCGGAATAATTGCTTGCTAACATTAGCTTTAGTTGTCTACGTATAGTACTGTTACTATTGATACTTACCCCAGGCTTCAGCCTGGGGGTTATAAAAACCTTAAAAAAGGAGGGCTTTAGCCCAACAATACTGGGCTAAAGCCCTAGGAAATAGTAGGTTATCATACCCCCAAGCTAAAGCATGGGGTAAGTGTTGTCCTTATTTTCACACAGCCTCTATACCCTTATATCCCCAATATCCTCGTCTCCAGGTACGCATTTGGGGGAAGAGCCATTTTTACAATGGCTTGATATTTATTTCAACTTTTACCATGTTGTATTTGAGCGTTCTCAGAGCATCAATAGCAGCATCGATATCGAGGCTAAAGCTTTCCGGATTACCATAATTTAGTAGATGAGGCACTGAAAGCGGATAGGCACTTGCAATTTTTCGAAGAGTGGCAAAGGTCGGGTCGGCCAAACCCCTTTCCAGTTTACTTATATAGCTTCGATCAAGACCAGCTTTGTCTGCCAGGTCTTTTTGCAAGAGTTGGTGGGATTCTCGAACCATTCGCAAATGTTTACCAATGTCCATTCTTCTGATCTCCCAATATTATTTTGTACCAATCAGTTCATTCGGGTACTTTTACAAAGTCCGTAAATATAGATGGTTTACCACCAAATATGCATGATTTTCGATAAGTTGATGTCTGATTGGTTTATCTGATTAAATTGATTCATGATTTCTACCTGGGACTATGATGATGCCTTCGAATTGCGACTCGAAATGGTGGAACGCCAATTGCGATTACGCGGTATACATCAAACAGCGATTTTACAGGCATTCAAAGATATCCCGAGACATCAATTTGTTCCCAATACTCCTTTAGAAGAAGCATATGCAGATCATCCCTCACCGATCAAAGCCGGGCAAACTATCAGCCAGCCCTATATTGTTGCTCTGATGATCCAATACCTGGAACTGGTGAAAGATCATAGAATTCTTGAGATTGGTAGTGGTTGTGGTTACGCGACTGCAATCCTGGCGCAACTGGGTAAGCACATCGATGCACTTGAAGTTTATGATGTATTGGTGCAAGATGCCCGAAACGTACTGGAGCTACTCTCCATCCACAATGTAACTCTCCACCATAGAAGTGCCTGGGAACAATTTGATGGTGATGTGGGTTATGATCGTATTATTCTGTGGGCCAGTCCTCCCAGAATTCCAGAACATCTGTTTGACAAATTGAGCGATGGGGGAATACTGGTTGCACCGGAGGGGAAGGGCAAACAACATGTTTGGATATACAAAAAGAATGCAGAACGTTTGAAAAGAATAAAGAAAGATGCGGTCAGATTCGTACCCCTGGTTCAGGGAACAAAAGAGGAGATCGATAGGCCTCTGAAAGGATTATTATGAACAGATTATATAAATCAAATAAAGATAAAGTGTTTGATGGTGTGTGTGGTGGAGTCGGTGAGTATTTTAATATTGACCCTGTTATTATTCGACTGCTCTGGGTCGTGTTTGTCATATTCGGTGGAACTGGAGTCCTTGCATATGTGCTGGCCATGTTGATCATACCAAAGAATCCAGAGTTTCAAGAAAATAAGGGATCATCAGAAACAGCCATTGAAACAGATTCATATTCCCAGAAATTTTGGGGAGGGTTGTTAGTGATAGCCGGATTTTTGCTGCTTGTTGGTTTGATCGGTCCAGTAGGAGGAATATTTGCGGGAGTGGCCATCGTGATGAGTAGCGTACTTTGGCCGTTACTGGTTATTGGTGCTGGTTTATATCTGTTTTTTAACCAATCAGACAATAAAAATGTTAAGACTACCCTTAATCAAGTATTTCCCCAGGACAAGAAATTATACAGATCCCGGACGGATAAACGAATAGCTGGTGTATGCGGTGGAATCGGTATCTACTTAAAGATCGAC
Source organism: Candidatus Neomarinimicrobiota bacterium (assembly GCA_034716895.1). Taxonomy (NCBI): domain Bacteria; kingdom Pseudomonadati; phylum Fidelibacterota; species Fidelibacterota bacterium. The sequence continues at coordinate 7,684 of JAYEKW010000037.1, read as the reverse complement.
TCGAATATCATCCGGTTTATTTGGGCTTTGGCCACCTTGGGATCATTTGGTTTAGGAGTTCTTGTTTATTTGGCTTTGGCAGTATTTCTCACCGAATCAAATTGAAAATAGTCGGAGTGAGCATCGATACATTGTTAAACCTGGTCGCTATTGAGATGCACCTGAAAAGGAGTGTTCTGGCAGGTCTTCTGCTGTCTGTATTGGTCACTGGTGCATACGCGCAGGGTGTCTATGCAAGGGGCAGCTTCACCAGCATTCCGGCAGGTAAGCACGTAAATCACAGCTACTATGGAACCTGGAATGCCTATTTTGCAGTTGAGGATGGTGTTCTGGTTTATGACCATCACAATGAAAAGTGGTTGGACCCGATCACAGCTAGCGATGGGTTGTTGCAGTACCCCGTGTTGCTTGTCTGGCAAGACCATGGAACCCAGGATGTTTGGATTGTTACACCAGACTATGTCTTCGTTTATGATCATTTGACTGGCTGGATGACCAATTCGGCACTTCCCAGGGATGAAAAATTCTCGGGAGTGTATGAATTAGGAACCAATGACAGAAAAGTAATAGTGACCGCCAGACCCCAGGATGCAGTTGGAAGCTATTCAGCAATATTCCTAAAAAGCTCTGGAATATTTGAAAACTGGGGTCCGGATTCAACCCTTGATATACAATGGAATGAAGTTCATAAGATCGGCTCAGTTGATCCAGATCTAAGAATTATCTATGAATCACTTCCCCTCCAAACTGTGATCAACGGTGGGTTTGATGCTAGTGGTATGCTGCATCTTGATGGTTTTCCACAAAGATCGGCCGTTACCGTGTCGGCACTTTCAGGAGCCAAAGGAGCCGGTGAAGCCTTCCTCAGTACGTATGGTATGGGTATCTTCCATCAGAGGATCCCAGGCGGTGGTTTCCGGCCCTTGCCATTTGGACTCTTATCGCCTGATGTAATGTGTATGCAATTAGATGCCGGACAGCTCATTCTGGGCGGGCGCGCAGGTTTAACCTATTTAGATGACTTTCATGTTGAATATGATGAGGCGATTCGCGATCCGGTATTTGACTATTCCTTTATTTCAGCCATTGACAAGCTTAACTCTGACTTGATCATCGCAGGACGCGGTGGTGTTTTTAAAAAGACTGATGGCCAGAATGATTGGGAGCGTCTGATCACTAAAAAGGATCTGATCAGTGATCGTATCTATTCCGTAGCAGTGGGAATGGATGGTAATCTGATGGTGGCCACCGAACGCAACGCCTATTTATACCATGATTCCGGGCTAATTCTTCAGACTCTTTTTCCAACTGATCTTGATTGGCCGGTTTTTGATATTAACTATGCCGCAGGAAAGTATTACCTGTCAACCTATTATGGATTATTCATTTTCGATGAAACAAATCTAAGCATAACTGGAAAGATCAATAGTCACGGTGATTTTCTCTCGCTTGGTGTTCATGCTGCGATCGACCCGATCTATGAAAGTGTGATCCAGGGTGAGACCCTATGGGCCAGTACCCACAGAGGATTGATCACCATGAATATGCTTGAGCAGAATGGTTCGGCCTTTCTGGCTCCTCATGCTCAGTTTAAGCCACGCGGAATAACGCTTGCTGGTAGAAGAGTATGGATTGGGACCGATCTAGGACTCTTTAGCTTTGAACCAAATGCTGCAGTGTGGCGCCATTATACCCGTAATGATGGTCTTATAAGTAATTTAGTGACTGATTTAGCCGCTGACGGCAACTATATTTGGGTTGGTACTAACCTGGGACTAACGAGGATAATGTGGCAAAATCTATATTGATGTCTTCTTTAAAGACTCTCCTTCTGATCATCTTTATATTGGGGTGTACAGAGCAGACTGTAAAGCCGGAAAAGGATCTTACCTTACCTGATTTTTCGTTTATAGGTCTCTCTGAACCGCAGGCGGATAAAAAAAATATTAAAGTTTCCGTGCATATTAAAATTCCTTATACAGAATTACAATTCACACGCACGGGGAATGAATATTTGGCTCGTTATGAAATAGGTGCCACCATCGCTGATAAGGACAACGAGCGTATTGCGGGGAGGATATGGAGCGATTCACTTTGGCTGAATACGTATCAGGATACCCGAAAAACCGACAATACTGTGGTAACAATGCACTCCTTTTCTGTACCAGCTTCTGAACTCACGATCAGTGTAAGGGTCACCGATCTCTATACCAAAAAATCTCGAATTCTCAGCGATGATGTTGATCAGTCAGAAATGTATGTTGGCGATCTGGCATTGGGGAATATCATTCTGATTGATAATCATTCCCAGACTTCCCAGGATCCCTTGCTGGACCGATCATTTTATGAGATTATCGATACGCTTCGATTTAAAGCTCGATTAATTGGAGAACAACCACCCTATAAACTCAGTTACGAACTGCTGGTTAAGAATGAGATGATGCTCAGTGAAAGTTATGTTCTGGATATTCAAGGTCCTGTTGACTCGTTACTCTCATTCGTTGTCCCGTTGACCAACATGAACTACACGAAATATACTTTGTACCTGAAGGCTACTGACGGTACCGGGAATCATGCAAGCACAAAAACTGATTTCAGGGTGCGCATCAGGGGTATCAATCATGATGTTGGTGATCTGGATGAGGCCATCAGTCAGTTGATCTATATTGCAGATGACCGGGTGATTCGTGAGATCATAGCTTTAAATTCAGAGGATAAAGTAGTGAAGTTCAGAGATTTCTGGGCTGCAATTGACCCGACTCCTGGAAGCGCGGAAAATGAATTAATGGAAGAATATTATCGTCGGGTCGCCTTCTCCATAGAGGCTTTTACACTTATCCAACCAGGCTGGAGGACAGATAGGGGCATGATCTATATTCTTTTTGGTCCCCCTGATGAGATTCAGAGAGGTCCCTTTGAGATAGATCGCAAACCTTATCAGATATGGGAATATTATCGTCTTCGCAAGCAGTTTGTTTTTAGGGATGAAACTGGCTTTGGAGATTACCGGCTTGATCATAATTATCTCGATCAAAATGATTGGCGTTTCCGTTATTAAAGAACCATCCCGGGAGCAAACAATTGCGGCTAGGGGGATTTCCACAAAAAACCAGTATTTGCACTAATTAACAAGTGCTATTGCTCAAAATATTTCTAGATTTCGCATTGCCTCAAAAAAGTGTTTGGGGCCGATGGAATATATTGGATATTCAAGACCTGAAAGCACTTTTCAGGCACGAGAGGGCAGATGGTCGCTAGATTTTCAAATTTTCGTAATTGGATGGGTGTTGATATTGCAGTTGATCTTGGAACTGCGAACACACTGATCTATGTCCGTGGGCAAGGAATTGTCCTTAATGAACCGTCAATTGTTGCAAAATCAAAATCGACTTCCAGGGTTATTGCAGTCGGCAATGAAGCAAAGAGAATGGTGGGTAAAGTTCACCAGGAAATAGAAACAATCCGACCCCTGCGTGATGGAGTGATTGCTGATTTTGAGATGGCTGATGGTATGCTCCAGGGGTTTCTCAATAAATTGCCAATATCTAAACTGGCTCGTCCCAGAATGGTGATCTGCGTTCCATCAGGCATCACTGAGGTTGAGAAGCGGGCAGTCAAGGAATCTGCTGAAAGACGGAATGCCAGAGAAGTGTTTCTCATCGAAGAGCCGGTTGCTGCTGCCATCGGGATCGGTATTGATATCAGTGAGCCGGTTGGCAATATGATCGTTGATATTGGCGGTGGAACTACTGAGATCGCCATTATTGCGCTGAATGGTATCGTCACAAAAGAATCATTACGTATTGCCGGCGATGAAATGGATGAGGCCATCATGCAGCATTTCAAGCGGGATCATAACCTGCTTATTGGTGAAAGGACTGCTGAGAGTATTAAGTGTAATGTGGGATCGGCGTTAAAAGGCACTGACTATAAGCTATCAGTCAAAGGCCGCAATATGATCGCCGGTATTCCCAAGACCATAGAAGTTTCTTCCTCAGAGATTCGGGATGCGCTGAGAGACACTATTGATCTGATCGTTGATGCTGTAAAAATGTGTCTGGAACGTACTCCACCTGAATTGAGCGCAGACCTGTTGGATCGCGGGATTATCTTAACCGGCGGCGGTGCTTTGTTGCAGGGCTTTGACAAACGGATGCGCTTAGAAGTGGATCTGCCCGTAAATGTTGCTGAATATCCGCTACTTTCCATCGTTCAGGGGACCGGTAAAGTTCTTGACGGTATTGAGCTTTATGAGGATGTTCTTTATTGATTCGACACTAGGATAGACCTTGGCTGCATCAACACCTCCACTTTCTCGATATAAAGCACTGGCAAATTTACTGGTAAGTATCGTCTTGTCATTGATAATCATTGCCTCCAATACCAGCACTCCAGTGATGAAGACAAGAAATCTGATATTGGATGGCTCAGCCTATTTCTATGTACCGATCCAATGGATCAAAACCCTGGTTACCATCGAGCAGGATTACCATGAACTCCAAAAAAGTCATATTAAAGCTCAGATAGAGCTGAATAAGTATAAAACCTTCGTTAAAGAAAATCAGCGCCTGAGAGATTTGCTTGGGTTTAAGGGGGAGAGAAGTTTCAACGTGATCCCTGCGAACGTTTTATCAGATGTGGGTAGTCACACGATGAACAGTTTAACTGTTGATCAGGGATCAGCTGATGGCATCGTATTCATGGCCGGTGTGGTGGATGCCCGGGCACAACTGGTGGGCAAGGTTGTTGCCGTTGCTCCCAATACAGCACTGATCCAATTGGTGAATGATAAAAACTTCCGAGTATCTGTTAGAGAAATGCGTTCCCGAAATGTTGGTATCTTAAGCTACTCGTTGAAAAAAGGTTATGTCATCCAGGATGTTCCAAAAAATGCAGAGGTGATAGCCGGGGACTCTGTAGTAACCTCCGGGTTTAGTGATATTTTTCCGGAACACATTTTTGTGGGATGGGTCTCCGACATCTCACCTGTAATAGAAGACTATGTTAAATCAATTCAAGTCGATCTAGCTACTGATTTTAATCGATTGGAAGAGGTCTTCATCCTCAAAGCAGATGATTGATATCGTAAAATATAGTCTGCTTGGTTTCCTGACCCTGATCTTCCAGTGGATGCTCGGGGATATCTTTAGCATCTATGGTGTGACCCCAAGCTTTCTGGTTATCTTTGTAATTTACGTAGGATTGACTCACAGCCAGTTACAGGCCATTTGGCTTGGATTTTTCCTCGGTTTTTTGATTGACTCTCTCACTGGAACACACATGCTGGGGCTTAGTGCTCTGGCTCTGTCAGTGGTCGGATATTTTTCCGGAATCTTTCATGGTCGTATTGTTCGGATTCCCATTATCGTCCAGTATTTGCTCCATATAGGTTTTCTCCTGGTCTTTTTTGTACTAACGGTAATGATCTCACTTCAGGACTCGCAATGGTCTGCTGGAGATATCGTATTTCTGATCCTGTTGCCGAAAACACTCTACACACTCGGACTGTTAAGCGGAATATTCATACTGCTGCGGGTCGGGACTGAGTAGTGCTTCAAGGAAAAAACATTGTAGATGGTTGGCGTTCTCTAGTACTTCATGGCTTGCTTGCTCTCCTGATCCTGATTCTCATAGGGCGCTATTATTATTTGATGATCGTGCTTCATGAAAAGTATGCTGAAAAAGCAACTGCCAATCACATTCGCGCAGTTCCCGTACTTGCCTCCAGAGGAATAATCTATGACCGGGAAGGTAATATCATTGTTGATAATGCTCCCAGTTACACCATCTCGGTAATCCCAAAGGAAGTCAAGAATAAACCGGAATCCTTAATTCGACTCTCTAATATCATGGGGGTTTCGGTCAAGGAGATCAATCGCCGAATTGTAAAAAATCGACGTGGATCCTTCGCGCCGGCCAAGGTGTTTAGCCGGGTTCATTTTGAAAAAATTTCACATCTCCAGGAACATCGTCTTGAACTTATTGGTGTAACATATAGCATTGAGCCGATTCGCAGCTATGTCTCTGCTCTGGATCTCTCACATGTTCTTGGATATACTCGCGAGATCAATCGTGATCACCTCAAGCGTTTCCAGGAAGGTTCGGATTATCAACCGGGTGATCAGGTTGGCTGGAAGGGTCTGGAAAAATATTATGAATCTGAATTACATGGTCAGCGAGGGTTTCGTTATATCGAGGTGAACGCCCTGGGGCAGGAGATGGGTGCTGCCAGCAGCCAGGTTCCAATAATTCCAGTGCCGGGTCATGATCTTTTCCTGAGTATTGATCCTGTTGTCCAGGGGGCAGCTGAAAAAGCTTTGGCAGACTCATCTGGATCGGTGATCATTATAAATCACAAAACTGGAGAGATTCTCGCCTACGCCAGTCGGCCAGGCTATGATTTGGAAATGCTGTCTGGTCGGATTTCCGCCAAGGATTGGAAAGCAGTCCAGGAGAATCCTAGGAAACCCCTTTTTGATCGTGGCGTTCAAGGGCTTTACCCGGCTGGGTCAACCTTGAAGCCGCTGGCCGCTCTGTATTCCCTTGAAAATCATTCAAATGCCCGTGAGAGAACCTATACTTGCCGGGGCAGTTATCGACTGGGGAACAGATCCTTTGGGTGTTGGAAGAAATCAGGTCATGGAAAGGTCAACCTGCATGAAGCCCTGCAGCAATCCTGCAATGTATACTTTTTTAATTTAATCCAGGATATTGGGCTGGAAGGCTGGGCTCATACTGCCCGTGAATTTGGCTTGGGACAGGTGACCGGAATAGATATTCCAGGTGAAAATAAAGGTCTGGTTCCAGATACACGCTATATGAATCGCAAATATGGCGCTGGTAAGTGGACCAGGGGAAACCTCCTGAACATAGTTGTGGGTCAGGGAGATGTACTGGTCACACCGCTCCAGTTAGCCCAAATGACCGCTATACTAGCTCAAAAGGGAACCTGCTATAAACCCCATTTTGTCAGAAAAATAGTATCTAAAGAGGGCCAGATCATCAAATTGAATGAACCTCAGGTAGAACGACAGGTCTCTGCATCTGCTGAATCATGGGAGTTTATCCATGATGCAATGTGGGCCGTTGTGAATGGACCCAAGGGGACCGCCAAAGCAGCTCGCCAAAAAGACTGGGAGATTTATGGCAAAACCGGTACTGCTCAAAATCCGCATGGCGAGGATCATGCCTGGTTCATTGGTTTCAGCCTGGATGATCGGTATCCATTTGCTTGGGCTGTCCTGCTTGAAAATGGAGGCGGAGGTGGTGGTAAAGCCGCACCACTGCTTGGCAAGGTGCTTCGTGAAATAGCGAGCCAGAACAAATGAAATTAAGAATTTACCTCATCAATCGTCTTCGTGACCTGGACTGGAGCACCCTGGCTTTGGTCGTCCTCTTGTCAGCCAGTGGATTATTGGCGATATACAGCATTGAAGTGCAGCATGAAACCAGCTCGGGATATTTTATCAGACAAGTTGTTTGGACCATTCTGGGTTTGGCAGGTTTCTTTGGAGCCTTTTTTATTCCTCGCAAAGTGATTCATAATCTGGCATATATTACCTATGGTGTCGGAATATTTCTGCTCCTGATTCCCATCATCATGAAACAGGGCGGAGCGGTAAGCCGTTGGATTACTATTGGCAGCTTTGGGATCCAGCCTTCGGAATTTATGAAGATATTTCTT
>JAYEKW010000036.1:11565-19465 GCA_034716895.1 Candidatus Neomarinimicrobiota bacterium | reverse complement strand
GTCTCGGTTGACAGGGTTAAACTCCTTCAGAGTTTGATCTGTTTCTTGATTCCAGGTACTACGGGTTGCACCCAGCCCGCCACGGCATAGCTGGAAGCGACGCCGGGTAGCTATTCATATTTAATCCCTTCGGGATATTTCTTTAGCAGATAAATCAGGTCTCATTCACCATTTTGTCGCTTCTTCCTATGACCCTAGGTACGCATTCTGACGATGAGCCGTAACTCTATTGACGAAATTCAGCTAAAGGTTGTGGTCGTTTAATACAGAGCAGTTCGATCCGAAGATCACAAAAGTTGTTACTTTTAAAATAGATTTCTCAGCCTCGTATTTATTAATGCGGGGCAGGAGAAAAATTGGCTATTCTCCAGATATCATTCCGAATATATTCAATTAGTGTAATAAATGTTATTTATCAAATATGGAGTCAAATATGAAAATTGCAATTGCAGTGGAATCAGCAGAGTTGAAGGTGGCTAAAAGAATGGGTCACGCCCCCTGGTTTGCTATTTTTGAAATTATTGATGAGCAGTTCACGCTGCTAAAGCTAGCTTCAAACGAACATGCCAAAGACCATGAGCATGAGCACTATCACGAAGAGAACAATGAAACGGAGATTGAAAATCATCAACGTTACCTGGCACCCTTGAAAGGAGTCGATGCGATGTTGTCTCGTGCAGTTGGAGCTAACATGAAAGAGGCTCTGGCAAGAGAAAACATTCCGGTCTATCGGTTTCCTCTCAGCGCGGGAAAAACAGCACCTGAGCTCATAAAATTTTTGATACAGAACCGTGATGGATTAGAGGATTTTAAAATATGATTTGTGGCTGTAGAGACGCAATGCATTACGTCTCTACAATTGATTAGATCGTTTGATTATACTTCAAAGGGCTCCAGATTGTCCTGCTCAATATCTCTGAAATAATTATAGGTTCCATGTTTCAGCTCGTAGGTGGCATCTTCATCACAAACAACCATAGATTTGGGATGTAATTGCAGGGCTGAAGAGGTCCACATGTGGTTGACACCCTCTTCGATCATCTTGTATAGTGCCCGGGCTTTTGAATGCCCATTGACGATCAACACAACCTCTTCTGAATCAGTCACAGTACCAACACCCACGGTCAAAGCTAGCCTCGGAACGGATTCAATGTCGTTCCCGAAAAAACGGGAATTTGCGATACGTGTATCATAAGTCAATGTTTTTATACGAGTTCGTGAATGCAAAGAAGATCCCGGTTCATTAAATGCGATGTGACCGTCAGGTCCAATACCCCCTAGGAAAAGCTTGATGCCTCCCACGGCTTTTATCTTTTTTTCGAAGGAATCACACTCGGCCTGCAGATCTTTGGCATTTCCATCAAGGATATTGATGTTCTCTTCTGGTATCCCGATGTGGTTGAACAAGTTCTGGCGCATAAATGAGTGGTAGCTTTCCGGGTGACCCTCACGAATGCTTACATATTCATCCATATTAAAGGTAATCACATGTTCAAAAGAAACCTTACCGGCTTGTACCAGGGTCACGATCTCCTTATAGGTACCGACAGGTGAGGAGCCAGTAGGTAATCCAAGGACATATGGTTTTTCTTTTGTGGGTCCAAAATCATTAATGCTTTTGGCTATGTAATTAGCAGTCCACTTGCTTAAACGATCATAATCGGTTTGAATAATAAGTCTCATTTTAACTCCGCTTTAAAGTTTATTCAGGATGACAAGACTCTGCTCCAGATCATCCTCGATCTTTTGGCGCATGTCATCCAATTGTTGTTTAAAAGAGTTGGCCTCAAAAGAACCCCTGACAGCCTCAAAATCCTCATCTTGAAAACCATCAATACCAAATCCAGTGCGAACGTTGCCTTCAAATTCCTTGGAGGCATCCATTTCAACCATATTCAGCAACTTGTTTGAAGATATCTTCCATTTTTCCAGCACCGTTTTTAGATCATCGACGGTGAGTTCAGATGATTCAAAGCCATAGACTGTTGGTAAAGCCTGAAGCACCCAGCTCCATTCATCATCAGCATAGCAGGCATGGATCGATTCAAATTGTTGCAGCAGAGAGTCACTGTCTGCAGTTGTGCCGGTCTTTAAGGTATCCAGCAAGCTGTCCATGCGAGGTTTGGCGCAAAGTAGACCAGAGATGTCAATCCAGAGAGCGTCGCCGTTAGTGGCTGTGTCAGGAGGCGTGATCAATTTACTCAGTTTAGAAAGAGGTTTCTCTTGCAGCCTGGCGGTTAGCACGTCACCAAAATATTTTTCCAGAGCCATGCGGTAATAACGGCTACAGGTTTTAAGCAACAGTCTTTTGATTAGGATTCCCTGATGATTCACATATTCCTGACCTCTTTCTGCTTCAGCATAAAGATCCAGCAGGATACCCTGACCTTTGATCATTTTTTGGGCAGTATAGGGAGATAGAACATTGAAGATCAGTTGATCCAGTTTATCTGTATTTGTACGACTATCTCGTGTGGGCCATTTAAGACCATCCCGCATAGTACCGACAGTAAAGAAGTTCATACCGGGAACCAATGTTGATTTACCATCATCTTCGTTTACATAGGAGAAGGGGAAATCCGAGGAGTCAAAATTGGCATAATGTTTCCCCATGATGGCTGAAAAAGCACCCACTCTGGAAGGCCAAAGCAGATAAGATGACGATCCCGTTTTGCACCCCCGTTCCAGGATGCCCTGATGCAGTGGTCCCAGTTTATACATGTGGTTGGATTGATTGGTCCCGCTCCCGGCATTGAAAAAGGAGAACATACCGGCAATGAGCAAGGTGGATCGATGATGGGTGACGGAATAGGGTCCCCCAAAAATAGAGCAGACCTCAGAATGAAAACCCTCAGAATTGGAGAATAGAACAGAGTTCTCAGCCGAGAATTGTTTCCCGATCTTGGTTCCTTCCCCAATAAGGGTACCATTTAAAATGGCTCCATCCGTAACATGAGCGCCCTTTTGAATAATGAAATCTTTGGCAATGACCCCATCACCAATAAAAGTGGAAGCATCCAGGGCAGAGGCAACAGTTCCTTCCTTCAGATTCTGAACACCACGCAAAATGGCGCCTGGGCCGATATTTACATTCACGAAATTCTGACAATGAAATATCTTGACTCCCTCACCAATGGTAGCCCACTCGGAGCGAACACTGTCAGCATACTTGTCAGCAATGTCATCCAGGGCTTTGATCAGGTCAGGATCATGCCGGTACAAGGTCGAGAGATATGCAGTTTGGGCGCTGGTCATCTCAGTGATCTTTAATTTCCGACCGCCGCCTTCATTCAGAACCTCAATGCTGTGACCATTTCCAAAAGCAGTTTCACCCTGGCAGACAATGGACCCTACATCCTCTATCAGGACATTCTTTTCAAGGACTAAGTTGGAAAGCCAGCCGTTGATATTTGAGATGTGGCAGTTATCACCAATGGTGACATTATGGAGGTTGGCATCAAAAATACCGGCGTAGCGGCGAATGCCATCCCTGGGGATGAAGTGACCATCCAGCGATCCGATCCGAACTTTACCACGAAAGATGGTTCCGGCGATCCGGGTTGGGTCAAAACCCCTGGAGACCTTCACCTTTTCCCAGTGTCTTGACCAACAGCCGTTTTTTTTCAGGATATTAATGGCTTCAGGGGTTAGGTGAAAAAAATTCTGCTTACTCATAAAATGCTTTCCTATTTGGTAATTACGACTTTAAGCTCATACTTATCGCCCCGATAAATACCTTCTAAATATTCGATGGGTTTGTTGGTCATGGAAAAGGTCGTGCCATGCAGTTTCAAGATGGGGCGACCGACGTTGATATCCAGATGATGGGCAACTTCTTCATCAGCCAGGTCGGGTTGGATCACATGATCCGCTCTGGATAAACGGATGTGGAGTTCCTGTTCAATGTAGTTGTAAATGGACATGTCATCATCCATACGGGGATCCAGCAGCCCTTCGCCAATGCGATATGAGAGGTATGAGGTTTCCAGGGCAAAGGGAGTATCTTCCACATACCGCACACGACGAATCTGGATCAGGGGTTCTCCAGGAGGTTTTTGCAAGCCGGAATAAGCCATCTCAAATGAATCAAAAGAAGCAATTTTTTGGATATCCAAAACCCTGGAGTGATTACGATAGCCCAGCTTGGCCATTTCAGATGAAAAGCCTTCCAGCTTGAGCAGCATCTGAGTATGGGGAACCGAGCTTACAAAAGTACCCTCGCCGCGCCGAATAGTAATGAATCCTTCCCGAAGGAGTTCCTGGATGGCCTGTCTTACGGTCATGCGACTGATATTGAAAGTCGCTGAAAGTTCATTTTCGCTGGGAAGTTGATCGCCTGACTGCAGTTTCCTTGTGTTGATCAAATCTTTCAGGATATCCCGAACCTGTATATAGAGCGGTATGAAGCTGCTCTTATCAATATGAGATCCGTGGAGTAGTTCAGGCTGGTTCATACCGGATTAGCCCTCTGCCATTACCTTATCAATAAAACGTACAGCGTCACCCACTGTTTTCACGCCCAGGGCAGCATCTTCATCCATCTCAATGTCGAACTCTTCTTCAAAAGAAGCCACAAGCTCAATGGATTGCATGGAATCAGCGCCCAGATCTTCCACAAAACGGGAGTTTTCCTGAACCCTGCCGGCTTCTATCTTTAATAATTCAACGCAGACATTTTTGATTCGATCTAAGGTTGACATGATAATTCTCCTTTTTTACTTGGTTCTCCTGGCCTGCACAGGCAGTAGGGAGAATCAAAAACTGGGGTTAATAATAGTAATAGAGACGTAACAATTTACGTCTCTACGAATGTAAATTAGTCGTCATGGTATAAGTATCACGGGCGATGGCCAGTTCTTCATTAGTGGGAATGACCATGACCTTTATCCTGGAAGTAGCTGCTTGAATTTCACCAGGTTCTCCCTTGTGAAGGACATTTCTGGTATCATCAATAATGATGCCCTGTTGATCCATATCAGCCAGGATCCGCGAACGCATGGCAACGCCATTTTCGCCAATGCCGCCTGTAAAAATGATGGCATCAACCCGGTTTAAAACGGCCATGTAGGCTCCAATATATTTCTTGATCCGGTAGGCGAAGATATCCAAAGCCAGAGCAGCCTTGTCATCACCACCATCTGCTTTCAATTCCAGATCACGGACATCATTTGAGCTGCCTGAGATACCCAGGAGGCCGGACTTTTTGTTTAGCAAGGTATCCAGGCTGTTGGTGTCATAACCCTTGCGGTGGAGGTAAAAAATGATTCCAGGATCCAGATCGCCACTGCGGGTACCCATGACCAGACCCTCAAGAGGGGTCAAGCCCATACTGGTATCGATGGAATGACCATCCCTGATCGCTGCGATTGAAGAGCCATTACCCAGATGACAAGTGATCAGATTCACAGAATACTTGTGTTTCCCCAACATCTTGGCTGCTTGTCTGGCCACAAATTGATGAGACATTCCATGAAAGCCATAACGTCTGATCTTGTGGTCGATATACAGCTCCTCTGGAAGTGCATAGCGATAAGCTTTTTCTGGGATCGATTGATGAAAAGCGGTATCAAAACAAGCCATTTGGGGAATGTCTCCAAACATTGCTCGAGCTTGCTGGATGCCGGTAAGGTTCGGTGGATTGTGAAGGGGTGCCAACTCAAAAACTGCCTCAATACCCTGTTCAAGCTCATCATCAATAGGCATGGAACCACCAAAACTATCACCACCATGAACAACTCGATGACCACAGGCGCTGACTTCAGAAAGGGAGGTTAATGCACCGTTATTTGGGTCGAGAAGTAAATTTTTAATAATGACAAACCCACGAGGATAGTCGGCGATGGCCAGCTTGGTCTCAATGGACCCTCCGGGCGTTTTGAGGGTGGCTGAGGCATCTTTACTGCCAACGCGTTCTAGAGCACCCTCTGCGAGAACCGTTTCTTCGGGCATCTGGAACAGTTTGAATTTGATGGAGGAGCTGCCGCAGTTGAAGACCAGTATTTTCATAAATTCATTTCCCTTTAGTAGAGATGTAGCATGGCTACGTCTCTATCCTTTTGCCTGGACAGATGTAATAGCAGAAACGGCAACAAGATCCTCAACACTAGCTCCACGACTCATATCATTTACCGGTTTGGCGAAGCCCTGAAGAATGGGTCCAATAGCTTTGGCGTTAGCCATATACTGCACCAGTTTGTAGCCGATATTACCTGAATCCAGATCGGGAAAAATGAGGACGTTGGCTTGTCCGGCTACTTCGCTCTCTTTAACCTTCTTGGCAGCAACTTTTGGAATAATGGCAGCATCCAGTTGGAATTCTCCATCCATATCAAACTCAGGTCTGATTTTCTTGGCGATTCCCAGCGCTTCCACAACTTTATCCGCATCAGCATGGCCGGCAGAACCCTGAGTGGAGAAGGACAGAAAAGCAATTTTTGGGTCGATTCCCAAAAGGGCTTTAGCGTTGCTGCCGGAAGCGATGGCTATTTCGGCTAATTGTTGGGCGTTGGGTTGAATATTCACTGCAGAATCGGCAAAGATAAAGATCTTGTCCTGCTCACCTTGAAATTCGGGGATGATCATGATAAAGAAACTGGAGGGCGTTGATAAGCCTTCCTGAAAACCCACAGTCAGGGTGGCGGTTTGGATCACAATGCTGGTGGCGGTGGCAACGCCAGCAACCATGCCATCTGCATCGCCTGTGCTGACCATCATGCCCCCGAAGGAGGTGGGCTTGCGAACCAGCTTTTTAGCAATGGCTTCCCGCATATCTCGTTTTTTAGCGTAGACCCGGGCATAGTCTCCTAAGCGATCATCGGTCTTGCTGTCAATGATCTCGATCCCGTCCAGAACAAATCCAAGCTCATTGGCCATGTCAGTCACGGCCTGTACATTGCCGACCAGAATAGGTTGAGCGATACCCAGCTCGTGAACTTTTACAGCAGCTTCCAGGATACGGGGATCGGTTGCTTCCGGATAGACGATCCGGGCTGGATTCCCCTGAGCTTTTTTGATGAAATGTTGAATGATATCCATGTAAAATCCTTGATTTTTGATTAGGTACGGATGATAACATGTCTAGACAGGTGAAGCAAGCTTTGTTTGTTTATATTCTTAACAAACCTAAACAGCTCGTGAGTAACTATTTTGCCAAATGAACCTTATGAGAGAGAGGAAACTTTTGGTGCTACGATGCGCCCGGAAAACTGGATATGGTATAACACCAATTTCAGTTCTAAATGCGCGTTTTGTGTCTTCGCGAGCAGCGCGCGGCGATCTCAAAATTGTGACTAAACTTGGAGATTTATCCATTGTAGCAGATGCGCAGATGGATTGCCACCCGTCTTCCAGGCTACGCCGTGGCAAGCAGTCCTTACAGTCCTCGCAAAGACAAATGAAGACACACTAACAGAATTACCTGGAACGCGCAAAGGAAACTAAATTTGGTATAACAACCGTTTTATACCAAGCTAAATTTTTATTCTTTATTATTAGGAAGCCTTTCCGTCAACATCCATATTGTGATTGTTTACTCCGTTATCATGGTAAATAGTCACTGAAGTGTTGAGCGCAAACCTGTAATTGACCAAAAATATGTAAGAATTGAAATTGTCCATGAATCTTAAAAAGCATTCCTGCTCCGTAGCTGCCTTTTTTGACTTCGATGAAACGCTGTTAGCCATTGATAGTGCTGGCATCGGATTTAAAGTTTTACAGGAGCAAGGCTATCTTACCAGAGCCTTTATTCTTAAAATGATTATGGTTATGGCCCTATGGAAAGCCGGTGTGATCAATGAGCATCGGATGGCTAGAGCAATGCTGAGCTTTTATCATGGCCGGGAACTCCAGCCATTCGCCGAGAGTGCAGACGAATTCTATCGGGAATATCTGCAACCCAATC